>JAGODN010000223.1 GCA_017998195.1 Desulfobulbus sp.
CCGGCACCACCCGGCTAGAGAACACCACCCGCACCTACCGGATCGCCTACCAGGTGCGGGACGGCCGGTTCAGCCTGCTGAGCTTCAAGGAGAAGGACACGCAAGCGGAGGAGCAACCATGAGAACGACCCTGGCCGTAACCTGCTGCCTTTTGATGGCGGCCGGTGAAGTCTTGGCGGAGAACGGTGTACCGGCCGAGGTGCCCACCCTGGTGGAACTCTCCAGCCGGGAGATCAACCGCATCGTCTGCCCCGGACCCATGACCGACCTGATCTTCTCCGAGGAGAAGGGACTGACCGGTCATTTCTCGGGCAACAATGCCTTCATAAAGTTCACCGCCGAGGAGGCGAACGGCAAGCGCACCTACTCAGAGGAGCCAAGCGAGATCTACGCCATCTGCAACGGCGCGGTCTACACCCTGATCGCCACCCCGACCGAGACCAGCGCGGTGACCGTGCGGTTGGCCGCAGCCAAGGCCGAGACCGTGGCCGAGAACCTGGAGCGCTACCGTAACCTGCCGCTGGAGAAACAGGCCCTGCAACTCCTGCGCGAGGGCTACAGCGGCGCCTACCCGGGAAGCTACCGGGTGAGCGACCAGAAGACAGACATTCCCCTCTGCACGGACCTGCAGGTCAGCCTGCGCCAGACGGTCGAGGTGGACGGGGTTGGCCTGCGCCTCAAGAGCTTCCAGGTGACCTCGCGCCTGAGCACGGAGAGCGAACTCGAGGAGAAGACCTTCCTTGACGCCCGGATCGGCAACCCGATCCTGGCCGTGGCCCTGGTCGAGCACCGGCTGCAGCCCGGCGGTTCGACCCGGGTGCTGGTGGTGGAACGCAAGGAGCGGGATCCGGGCGCCATGGAAACCCTGGACACGGCCCTGTCCGCGGGAGGCGAGTGATGCGCCTGCGCGAACGGTTCGAGCAACTCACGCCGGCAGGCCGGAAGACGGTCATCTGGTCCGTGCTCGGTGTCCTCCTGATCACGCTGACGGTTACCGGCTACCATGCCCGCTCGGGCCGCAAGCACGACCAGGCCGACAGTGCTGGCCGGGACCTGCGGCTCGAAGAGGACCTGATGGAGAAGACCATCTTCCGCGAACACCGCCGCAAGCTGGAAGACCTGGAAGGACTGGTGACCACCATGCAGCGGGAACTGGACCGGGTGGCCAAGGAGAGGGCGGTTGCTCAAGAATCCGCTGCCAAAAAGGAACCCCTGCCCGAGATCCCGGACGCGGACACGGTGGCGCGGGCCAGGGAATCCTTCCCGCCGCCCCTGCCGGCGGCCGGGATGGAGACACCCGGCCTGGCCGTGCCGGCAAAGGAACGCAAGAAGGTCGGCAAGATCACCGTGGTCAAGAACGACACCCTGGCCAAGGATCTGGGCGGCCAAAAGCGCCGCACGGTCTACCTGCCGCCCTCGTTCATGGAGGCCAACCTGCTCACCGGCTTTGACGCGGCCACCTCCGGGTCGAGCAAGAACAGCCCGGAACCGTTGCTGCTGCGCATCAAGACCCCGGCGGTGCTGCCCAACGACGTCAAGGCGGAGTTGTCCGGCTGCTTCGTGGTCGCCGAGGCCGTGGGCCGGCTCGACAAGGAACGAGCCGATGTGCGCCTGGTCTCGCTCTCCTGCCTGAGCAACGAGGGCCGGGCGGTGATTGACACCCCGGTCAAGGGGTTCGTCACCGACTCGGACTCCAAGGTCGGACTGTCGGGCCGGGTGGTGTCGCGCATGGGCGCGGCCACGGTGCGGGCCATTGTCGCCGGCCTGTTCGAGGGCGCGGGTGATGCCTTCAAGGCCGCGGCCACCACCACCTCGACCTCGGCGCTCGGTTCCACCGCCACCATCGACAGCTCGCAGGTGGGCAAGTCCGCCCTGGGTACCGGCCTGTCCCAGGGGGCGCAAACCATGAGCGACTTCTACCTCGACCTGGTCAAGCAGACCACGCCGGTTATCGAGGTGGGCGCGGCCAAAAAGGTCACGGTGATCGTTTCCGAGGGTAAGGAACTGGAGATCAGGGACATCCGCAGTGAAGGGCTGGCCCGCCACCAACCGGGAGGAAAGCGATGAAAACGATATACGTCGGCCTGCTGATACTGACCGTGGTGGCCGGCTGCGCGCCGGTCAAGAACGCGGTCAACCCCTACGAGGAGAACTTCCGCTGCCGGGCCAGGGACAGCGAGGGCCAGTGCGTGGACACGCCGACCGCCTACCGCCAGGCCCGGGTGCCGGATCCGGCCACCGAGACCACCAGCGCCGTGCAGGACGAGGCGCAGGGCGAGCGCTACCGGGCTATCAGCGACCTGCTGGCGGCGCCGGAGACGCCGCTGCTCAACCCGCCGAAAATCCTGCGCGTGCTGCTTCTGCCCTACCGCGGTGAAGCCAACGAACTGTTCATGAGCCGCTACGCCTACCTGGAGATCGAACCGGCCGAGTGGGTGCTCACCGAGGTTCGCGAGCACTGACATGCGCTCCCTCCTGCGCCGCCTGGGCCTTGCACCGGGCTCCCATCTCCGCCAGGCAGACCTTGACCGGCTGACCCGACGGCACCCGTTCTCGGCCTTCCTCAACTACCTGGCCTATGACCCGGACCTGGACGTCTACCTCAACCAGGACTGCAGCCTGGGCCTGTTGTGGGAGTGCACGCCGCTCACCTTTGCCGGCCCGAAGACGCTCACCGGGCTTGAAGGACTGTTCCGCGCCGGCCTGCCCAAGGGCAGCGTGCTGCAGCTCATCCTCCACGCGGACAGTCACATCAGCCCGATCCTTACCAGCTACCGGGAGAGCCGAACCGTGGACGACATCATCGTCCGCACCAGCACCGAGCAGATCGTCCGCTTCATGGACGCGGGCCGGAACGGGCTCGCCGCCTGCAGCCACATCCCGGTACGCAACTTCCGCCTGTTCGTGGCGGTCAAGCTGCCCGGCGACAGCCCGGAGGTGCCCCGGCCCGAGCAGTTCGCGGACCGCAACCGGACCAAGCCGCTCCAGGACATCCGCCGGCAGTTGGCCGAGACCCTCCGGGCGGCCCTGCTCTCGCCCCGGCCCCTGCGGCCGGAGGCGCTGCTCGAATGGGCGCGGCGGCTGTTCAACCACTACCCGGACGGCTACCCGGAACAGAACTTCTCCGCCTACGACCAGACCCTGCCCCTGCGCAAGCAGATCCTCAACGCGGACACGCTCATCCGCGACCGGGGCGACCACCTGCAGGTGGGCACGAACCACTTCTGCTGCACCACGCCCAAGACCATCCCGGCCCAGGTCGATCCCCTGCAGACCAACTCCCTCTTTGGCGGCATCTGGGGTCTGATCTCGGACATGGACCAGATCAAGACCGGGTTCCTCTACACCCTGAACATCCTCTTCGAGCAGGGGCTGGAGACCAAAATCCACGCCAAATGCAACCTGCTGCTCAACCAGCAGGCCATCGGCTCACTCTCGCCCTTGTTGCGGCGCAAGCAGGAGGAGCACCTGGAGGCCACCGATGCCCTGGAGCACGGGGTCAGGTTCGTCCGCATCATCCCCATCCTGCTCGTCTGGGACCAGGACCTGGAACGGGCGCGGGAGTCCTGCACCCGGGCCCGGCGGCTGTGGGAGGACAACGGCTACGTGATGCAGCAGGACACCTTCATCCTCAAGATCCTTTTCCTCTCCGCCCTGCCGTTCTGCCTGTACACCTCCGGCCGCAACATCGACAACCTGGAGCGGGACTTCATCGCCCCGGTGCCGGCGGTCACGCCATTGTTGCCGGTGCAAGGGGACTTTGCCGGCACCGGCGGCACGCCCAAGCTGCTCTTTGTCGGCCGCAAGGGCCAACTGGTCGCACTCGACTTCTTTGCCAAGGGCGCACCCAACCACAACATCGTCTGCGGCGCCACCACCGGTTCGGGCAAGTCGTTCCTGGTCAACTACCTGGCCTACAACTACCACGCCTGCGGCGCCCTGGTGCGGATCATCGACATCGGCGGCTCGTACAAGAAGATCGCCAGCATGCTCGGCGCCCGTTACCTGGACTTCCAGCCCGGCACCACGGTCTGCCTCAACCCCTTCTCCAACATCGAGGAGCCGGAAGAGGAGCTGAAGTCGGTGACCGCAGTGTTCGCCCAGATGGCCTACTCCAACTCGGACACGGACCGCTGCGACGACACCGAGCTGAACATGGTGCGCAACGCGGTGCGCTGGGCCTGGCAGCAGTGCGGCCAGGCGGCGGACGCGGACACGGTCTACGATTTCCTGGCCCGCTTCCCGGACGTGCCGGACGCGGACTTCGACAGCATGGGCGACAACCCGGCCCTGGTCGAGGTGGCGCGCAAGCTGGCCTTCAACATCCGCGAGTTCACCAGCCACGGGTTCCACGGCCGCTTTTTCGTTGGCCCCTCGACCTTTGACATCCACCGGGACGCGTTTGTGGTGCTGGAACTGGAGAACCTGAAGATCCAGCCCGACCTCTACCGGGTGGTCACCCTCTTGGTGCTCAACGCGGTCACCCAGGATCTTTACCTGTCGGACCGGTCCCGCTCGCGGCTGATCATCTTTGACGAGGCCTGGCAGTTTCTGGGTAAGGCGGCCATGCTCGCGCCGGTGGTCAACGAGGGCTACCGGCGGGCGCGCAAGTACAACGGCAGCTTCATGATCATCACCCAGTCGATCCTCGACCTGGACAGCTTCGGCGAGGTCGGCCGGGTGGTGAACGGCAACTCGGCCTTCAAGATCTATCTCGAATCCTCGGACTTCGACCAGGCGCGCAAGCAGGGGCTGATCGACTACGACGACTTTGTCCTGCAGCTGCT
>JAGODN010000224.1 GCA_017998195.1 Desulfobulbus sp.
TGAATGAGCCCGTCCGGGCGCTGGTGCCGCAGGGTCTCGACCCCGGCGGCGAGCATCCGAAAGGCCCGGTCCAGATCCTCGGTACCGGTCTGATCGGCGATCAGGCCGAGGCGCACCGCGGGTTCGTCCGCGGCCGGCAGGGGCAGGAGCAGCAGGAGGAAGAGCAGGGCCCGGAGTGCGGGCTGAAAACGGCGCAGGGACAGCAGAGCGGGGACCGGGCAGGCCCCGCGCCCGCGGGCGGCCGGCAGGACGCCGGCCGCCCGGGCGGGAGAGGTGATCAGAAGGTGTAGGTCAGGCCGATGCGGTAGTTGCGCTCCGGCATCAGGTAGCCGCGCACCCATTCCACCTCCTGGTCGAAGAGGTTGAGCACCGAGGCCTTGACCTCCCAGCTGCCGGCGATCTTGCAGCGCAGGGTCAGGTCCCAGTAGTTGAAGCTGCCCAGTTCACTGGTGGTGTAGGGGTAGCGGTCGTAATTGTCCACCTGCTGCGGGCCGACGAGCACGTGCGTGAGCTGCGCGCCCAGGTCGCCGTGGCTCAGGTTGAGGCCGGACTTGAGCTCGTAGTCGGAGATGTAGGTCAGGTCCTCGCCGGTCTCCTCGTCCTCCATGGTGGTGTTCACGGTCATGTTCGACCAGAACGAGGCGCCGAACGGCAGCTCCAGGGTGGCGGCCGCGTCCCATTCCAGGCCGAACTCGAAGCCGTCGATTTCGGCGTCGCCGCCGTTGGTGAAAGAAACCGTCTCCACGCCGCTGTCGAGGAAGGACTGGCGCATGATCTTGTCCTCGAAGTCGGTGTGGAAATAGCCGGCCTTGAAGGTCAGCGGGCCGCGGAACAGGTCGAAGCCCAGGTCATAGGTTTGGCTGGTCTCCGGGTCCAGGTCCGGGTTGCCCACGTAGCGGGTGCCCCAGTGGCGGTAGTCCGCGGCCAGCTGGTCCGCGGTGGGCGAGCGGAACCCCTCGCCGATGTTGGCGCGCACGCGCAGCATCTCGTCAAAGAATTTGACGCTTGCGCCCAGCTTGGGCGAGACGTGGTCGTAGGACTCGGAGCGGCCGCGGAACCCCTCGTACTCGCCGGTCTCGCCCTGCTCGGTGGCCATCTCGAAGCGGTCGTAGCGGGCCGCGGCGATGAGGTTGACCCGGTTGTCCAGGAGGTCGAGCGAATCCTGGACGAACACCGCCTGGTTGTCGTAGTCGAGCCCGGGCGAATACGGGGTCTGCGGCGCGTATTCCATCCAGGCCGAGGATTCGCGCTCCATGCTCTCCAGGGTGAACCCGGTGAGCAGGGTGTTCCAGTCGCTCGTCCGCCAGGAGACCTGGTGGTCCGTGCCCAGCGACTCGTCGACCTGCTTGCTGCGGTCCGCGTCCTTGTCGATCTGGCCGTAATTGTACTGGTTTTTGTCGTACAGGTAGTAGACCAGCCCCTTCCAGTGGACCCGGCCGGCGAAGAAGTCGCCGTTGTACTCCAGGTCGGTGTAGCCGTTGCTCTTGTCCGTGTCCGGGGCGAAATCGCGGCGGTAGGCGGTGTAGGGGTTGGGGTTGAAGTCGCCGTCCAGATCCTGCCAGTCCGGGTACTCGCCCATCAGGTCGGCGTAGTTGCCGCCGAGCCGCAGTTCGTGACGGTCGCTGAAGGTGTAGACGAAGTTGCCGCCCACATTGGTCTTTTCCTCGCCGGAATTGTACACCCGGCCGAAGGTGGGGTCGTCGTAGTCGTCGATGCCCTCGGTGCTGGTGGTGGCGTGGAAGCGGAACCGCTCGTTGACTTCGCCGCCGGCGGAGAGCAGTCCCTTGTAGTAATCGAAGCTGCCGTACTCACCGCCGATGGAACCGCCCAGCGGGCCGTCGCCCTTTTTGGTGATCAGGTTGACCACCCCGCCCATGGCGGCCGAGCCGTACAGGGCCGAACTCGGTCCCTTGATCACCTCGACCCGCTCGATCCGGTCGAGGTTGATCTTGGCCGCGTTGCCGGTGCCGGCGCGGTGGCCGTCGATGAGCAGGAGCACGTGGCCGGCGATGTCCTCGCCGTGGGCCTCGGTGCGGAAGCCGCGCAGGCCGACCGCGGTGTTCATGCCGCTGTACTTCTGCAGGTGGCCGGTGACGTGGGTGCCGAGCAGTTCGCCCACGGTGGTGGCCCCGGACTGTTCGATGGTCTCCCGGTCGATCACCTGGGTGTCCATGGGCAGGTCAATGGGCCGTTCCTCGGTGCGGCTGGCGGTGACGACCATCTCCTCGGCGGTCTGCACGACCGGCTGGTCGGCGGCCACGGCGACCGCAGCCGGCAGCAGGCCGAGGGTGACGACCAGGGTGGTGCAACGTTTCCTGCGGGTGGTGTCCATCTGTTCTCCTCCTTGTTGGCGTGAATGAGTTTCCGGCATGCCGACGGGAGGACGAACAGCGCACGTTCTCACCCCAGCATGGTCCTGTATCCTCGACAGTCCCTCACTGCATACAGACAACCGGCAGGTTTTCTGACTCTCCTGCCCCGCCGGCGCCTTCCCGGGCCGTGCGGCCCAGTGGCATGCTGCCGGCGGCGTTCCCGCCCGTTTGCGGGCAGGGTCGGATCACAGCGGCGGGTCCGTTCCCGATTCGCACGGGATTCCCTCGTTGCGCCGCAGGCAGGGGGTTGCCCTGCTGCGGACATCCGGTTGTCGTTTTTTCCTGCTGACCGGCCGCAGGGACGGGCTCCGCCTCCCTGCGGCCGGACGGCCGTATTCACTGCTGGTGGTGCCCGGTGCGGTCAGCGCAGGCGGAAGGAGATGGTCTGCTCGACCAGGGCCTGGACAATTTCCCCGTTCACCGTGCCCGGCCGGAACCGCCAGGCGCGCACGGTGCCGAGCACGCTCTGCTCGAAGAACCCTTCCGGCTCGGCGGCGAGCACCTTGACCGGGCCCACCGAACCTTGCTCGTCGACCACGTACTGCACCCGGATCCACCCCTCGACGTTCTGCCGCCGGGCGGCCGGCGGGTAGCCCGGCTGCGTGCGGGCGATGGCCTGCAGCGGCCCGTCCAGGGACCCGGCCGGCACCGGGCTGCCGTTGCGCGCCGCCCCGCTCCGTCCGCCCGGGCCGGCCTGCGCCGCTGCGGCGCCGGTGGTGGTCGCGGCCACGGACTGAGCCGGTTCGCCGGCTGCGGTCGGCGGCTCGGTCCGGGCCACTTCTGCCGGTGCGGGCTGCTGTTCCGGCCGGGTGACCGTCGGGGTCGGGGTCGGCTGCACGATCGGGGCCGGTGTACGCACCGCGGCCACCTGCTGCGGCCGGGCCGGGGTTTTCTTCCGCGCCGGCTCGGTCTTGACCACCCGGCGCGGCCGGGCCGGGGCGGCTTCGGCTTTTTTCGCCGCCGGCGCGGCCGCGGCCCGGACCGGACCGCCATCACCGCCGGTGGCGGCAATGGCCAGTTCGATGCGCACCGGCGGCTGCACCTGGACCACGTTGCCGGCGAACACCAGGGCGCAGGACAGGACCAGGGCGTGCAGCAGCAGGCTGAGAACAAGGGCGGTATTCTGGTGGCTCATGGGCGCTGTTCGGTCTGTAGGCTCAGGGTGGTGAAGCCGAGGCCGCGAACCGCCTCGTACACATCGACAAACTGCTGCAGGGGCAGGTTGCGGTCGGCGCGGACCAGAAGCGGCGTATCCCGGCCGGTGGCCGCCAGGGCGTCGGCGAGCGTGGCCAGCGACACCTCGTCCGCCTCCACCCAGATGCGGCCCTCCTGGCCGATGGTCAGGGTGCGCGGGGTGAGCGGCGCGGCCGTCTCGGTGGACGCGGCCTTGGGCAGTTCCACCTGGATGCCGCCGGTGGCGATGAAGGTGGAGGTGGTGAGCACGATGGTGAGCAGCACCAGCATCACATCCACCAGCGGGATGACGTTGAGATAATCAAACTCCTTCTCGTCCATGCGCGATATCCCACTTGAGCAGCAGCACTTTGCACCGGCGCAGCAGCAGGTTGTACAGGGTCACCGCCGGGATGGCGACGAGCAGCCCCAGGGCCGTGGCCTTGAGGGCCATGCTCAGGCCGCGCATGATCCGCCCGGTGTCGAAACCGGTCTCGCCGATGGTGGCAAAGGTGAGCATGATGCCGAGCACCGTGCCGAGCAGGCCGATGTAGGGGGCGTTGGTGCCGATGGTGGCGATCAGGTGGAGCTTGTTGGTCAGGTGCAGTTCCAGCTCGCGCCGGTCGGCGAAGTCCGTGACCCGGGTGCTGCGAAAGACGAGCCAGCGCTCGATGGCCACCGCGCAGGCGACCAGGCTGAGCAGCAGCAGCAGGCCGATCACGCCGTAATCGATGATCAGGTGCAGGTGGTCCATGCGCGCTCAGACGCCCGGGCCGCGGAGCGCGGCCGGCAGGGCAACAGGGCGGACGGCGCGGCCGGGGTGGCCGGCGGGTGTGCACGGGCGCTGGTGTCCGGGGCGGACAGGGGGAGAAAAGGCGGGTGAAGCGGGCAATTCCCGGGGCATCGGCTCCTCGCGGCTGTGGTCGGGCGGGAAGCGGGAACGACGGGCGCCGGGCGCGAAGGGTCTGCGGCGGGCCAAAAAAAATCCCGGATCGAAAGATCGATCCGGGATAGCCCTTTTTTATCCGCAGAACAGGAATGTGCCGGGTACGCTGCCGTCCTCGCAGTCGTCTCCTCAAGGCTCAGGCAGGTCTTCTGACTCCCGGTTCACCCTACTGGCTGCGCCTTCCCGACTCGAGATCAGTGACAAATTGCAGCGGTCGTCCCCGGTTACAGCGGCGGGCCCGTCTC
>JAGODN010000225.1 GCA_017998195.1 Desulfobulbus sp.
CGGCCAGGGCCTCGAAGTTCTTGATGG
Organism: Desulfobulbus sp.; assembly: GCA_017998195.1. GTDB lineage: Bacteria > Desulfobacterota > Desulfobulbia > Desulfobulbales > Desulfobulbaceae > Desulfobulbus. The sequence goes on from JAGODN010000225.1 coordinate 28, forward strand.
TGTTCGAGCACTGCTCGCAGAGCGTCTTCAGGGCCAGGTCAAAGGCCACGGCCGAGGCGTTGGTGAGGATGGCCTGGAGCTTGTCCACCAGGTAGTCGGTATTCATGAAGCTGAACCCGCCCATGAACACGTCGATGCCGCCGCAGCCGCTCTTGATGCGCGGCATCTCCACGGTGACCGGGTACTCGGCGGTGCTCCGCCAGCGGCCGGAGAAGCTGCCGCCGGCATAGTAGCCGCGCTGCTGGCCGCTGAGGTAATCGGGACTGGTGGTGGCCTGCTGTTGCAGCCAGTCATCGACCCAACCGGCGTGGGCGGTGGGGGCCAGCAGGAGCGCGAGGACAAGGGGAGTGATGAGTGATCGCATGGCGTCCTCCTTGGGAATCAGGGGGTTGCAGACCCCTTCCAGGGCGCTGGGGTGTTGAGGATCGCGGCCGGGTCCAGGGCGCTCCCTTTCTGGAACTCGTAGGTGGTGAACGAGTCCGGGGCGGTGTCGCCGCGCAGGAAGCGGATTGCCTGGGCGAGCTTGCGCTCGATCTCGGGCAGGGTGACCACACCGGTGGCAATGGCCATGGACTCCTGGCGGTCCTGGCGGATGAGCAGCAGGGTCGGGGTGACGCTCACCTTGAAGCGCAGGGCCAGGTCAGGCTGGGTGCGGATGTCGACCGGCCGCACCTGCCAGCCGTGGCGGTCGACAAAGTGGGCGAGGATCTCGGCCTGTTGGGTGCAGAAGCCGCAACCCGGGGCAACGAAGAACAGCAGGGCATGATCGCTGCGCGCCGCGTCGATGGTGCGGCTGATCTCGTCCTGCTGCAGCCGCACCCGCGCGGCCACACCCGGGGTGGAGACCGGGTACACCTGGTTGAGGGTGAACAGGTCGGCCCGTTTCTGGGTGACGTACTGGGTGGCGTTGGCATAGGCCAGGGCCTTGCGCCGGGCGATGTCCTGGATGGAGAGGTACTCGAGGATGTTCTGCTCGGTCGGGTACTGGACCGCCTTTTTCTGCAGGCCGTTGAGCAGTTGCTGGAAGTCGTCGGGGTACAGAGTCCACAGTTGTTCGGTGGAGTAGTTGGCGAGGGAGACATCGCGGGATACAGACTGCACCGATGGCACCGGTTGGTCCGGAGGTTGTTCCACCTCCTGTTCGGCCGGCGGATCCTCGTACCAGAACCAGCCGTGCTTGCTCTGGTCGTAGAACCCGGGCGCGTCGACTGTAGGCCGGTCGTCACCCCAGGCGAGCGTGGCCACCAGGACCAGCGCGCAGCAGAGGCTACCAGAGCGGCAGAGCCTGATGGAGGATCTCGCGTGCATCGACAAAACCAAAATACCTGCTGTCATAACTGCGGGGATGGGTGCCGACGAGGAACAGTTGTCCCTCCGGCACCGGACCATTGTGGATGAACCGCGGCAGCGGCCGTCCCTGGCTGTCGGTGGCAAGGGCCTGGCCAAGCGGCCGGCCGTTGCAGCTGAACCGGTATTCCGCGTCCACGTGCAACCACTCGCCCGGCCGGCAGCCGACCCGCTTGATCATCCGCTCTCGGTTCACGCCCAGTCCCTGGCGGATCTGAGCCAGGTCGCGGTGGCGGAACACCAGGTAGTCGCCAGTCTCGATCTGTGCGGGCACCGGCCGGAGCAGGAAGACCCGATGATCGAGGGATCCGCTGGTGGCCACGGTTATCTGTCCGGGTAGCCAACTACCCAGCAGACAGGAAGCGAGCACCACCAGGGCCACCACCTGCTCCCGGCGGTTCAGCCGCCAGCCACGGTTACGGGAGGCGGAGTTCAGGTTCGCGGCCATTTTTGAGCACCACCTCCTTGAGGAGGATCGTCCGGTTGGGCGGCTGCGCCCGGAACACCTGCTCCAGTTGGTCCAGCCCCTGTTGCCACTGGGCCTCGGTGATCTCACCATTGGCGAGCAGGGCCTTTTGGGTGCGGAGATAGCCCTTGAGTTCAAAGGCCACCACCCGCGGCGCGAACCAGCGGTCATAGGCGAACAGGGTGATGCAGGTGACCGCCAGGGCGATGAGCAGCACCTCCAGGTAGCCGGGCCGGACAGACTGTTTTCCTGGGACCAGTGGCGTCATTGCCCACCTCGCAGGCTGGCGATCAGGCCAGCCAGGGCCGGGCTGTCCGACGCTTTGTGGATGCGTTCGAGCAGCACGGCCAGTTGGGCCTCGCCCTGGACGGACCAGGTGCGGCTGCCGTTGTCATAGACCAGGGTTGGTACCTCGGTGACAGCGTACTGCCTGAACAGCGCCGGGTTGATCCGCAGGGGTATCTGCAGTCGCTCGCAGGTTTTCGTCGCCGTGTCCCGACAGGTCGGCTCCTCCTGCAGCACCTGCTTGAAGAAACGGGTGTTGCCCGGCCAGTCGCTCAGCCCGTTCGGCAGGCCGGCAAAGACCGGGACGATCTGTTCGTCACCGAGGCTGTCGATCCCGGCCAGCAAGCGGCGGAGAGCATCTTCGTTCATGCTGCTGGAGAGGAAGAGGTAGAGGTGTTCGCTGGCCGCGAGGGGGCCAGCCTGTTCCTCTGGATCGTCAGCCTTGGTTGCTGTCATGGTCACCGCGATCCTCGCCTGCTCGTCCTGCAGCCGTTCCTGCACGGTCGGCGAGGCGAACCGTTCCATGACCTGTCGCGCCGCAGCCGCTCCGGCCGCAGCCTGGCGATGGGCGGGCAGTTCCATGGCGGTGGCCGCTGCCCGGGCCGTGTCGACCACCTTCTCCACCGCCAGACCGGCCGCCTGATCCCGGGCGGCTTCCTGCGCCTGCGCCACACCATCCCTGTTCTCCTGTTCTGTCCTGTTCCTGGCCCCGGCCGGCTGCGCCGCGATCAGCAGGGCCAGGACCACCAGGCCTACTCGCAGCAGGTGCAGCATCGCTGCCTCCGGTAGACGACCCAGAGGAACTCGTCATTCGGGCCGAGTTCGCCCATGAAAGGCGGGTTGGCGCCGGCGTCCCAGGTCGCGGTGGCCCGACCGATGGGATGCACCCCGCGGATGGACGGCCGGGCCAGGTTCATCTTGTAGTGGCTCTTCACCCATACCGGCGTGTACGCACAGCCGCACTCGGGTGCGGGGTCGCAGATGAGTCCGATGCGGTTGAGCTTGTAGAGCATCCGGTAGGCCGCGGTGGCGTTGGCTTGGACGATGTTGTCGTTGTCCACGTGGCCGGTCATGGGATAGGCCAGGCCGCCGCTGCCCAGGCACCAGGGCATGGCGTCGAGCGGCCAGCCGGCGTTGGCTGCCACCGCGTCCGCCGTGCAGGCCAGCACCATCGCCTTGTTGGCAAAGAGCGCGGTCTCGGGCGTGAGCAGGGCCGCCAGTTCGTCGCTCTGCCAGAGCGGGTCGAACTCGCTCCACCAGGTGCCGTAGTCGTCGCGGGCACAGAGCCCGACCATGAGCGGCAGGAGGAAGGCGTGCGCCTGGGCAAAGGTCGACTCGTTGGCCACGTCCACCGCGTCCGAGCTTTTGTTTTTGCCGCCCAACTCGTCGAGCAGCCCGCCGCCCACCGACTGGCCGAGCATGGCCGAGTAAAAGGCCACCGAGGAGGTGTCGAGCAGCAGGAAGGGCTCCCAGTAGCTGACCACCAAGCCCGGTTCGACAAAGATCGGCGGCGGCCGCGGGCAGATGCAGACCCCCTCGATGGTGAACCCGATCTCCTCCCAGTGGATGTCGGTGAGCGGGTTGAACGGCACACCGGTCTTGGCGAGGGCCGGCACCGCCGTCAGCAACAGGAGGGCCAGAAGGAACCGTTTACCGCGGGCGACCAAGGGATACCTCCCGGATGACGAGTTGATTTTCCTGCTCGATCACCACCGACGGCACTGCCCGCACCTGCAGACGGAGGGCAATGTCCTCGGTCAGGTAGGCGACCGGCCGGGCCAGTTCATCACGCAGTGGGGCGGCCAGGCCGCCGCTCAACAGGAGCAGAGCCCGGTGGTTCTTGACATAGGGCGAGCCCTGGAACCAGGCCACTTGCTCCGGGTCGCTGCCATCGATGACCACCAGCGCGCCGGACAGAGAGACGTACCGCAGCGGGTTGAAGGTAAAGCCGGCCGGGTAGAGGATGGTGCCCTGCGCATCGACCAGGTCCTCCTCCAGGGTATGGGAGATGTCCACGGTGATTGTCGTGTCCTTCGTTGCCCGCGGCAGGGCATGCAGGTTGGCCGGCTGGTAGCCTGCCTGAGCATGGCGCAACTGCTCCACATCGACGCTGACCGCTCGCTGGCGCAGTTCATCGACCAAATCAGATTCGATGACAGCCGAGGTCGGCCCAACCGGTTCCAACTGCTCGACTTCTCCGGCCCAGGCCGGCGACAATCCAGCCAGCAGCAGCGCCAGGATCAAGGCCTCAGAGCGCACCGTCCGCCCTCCGTGCGACCATCTCCAGGATGGCCTCGTGATAGCTGGCCCCTGCCTGCACCATCCGCTCGATCTCGGCGATCTCGGTGGGCTTGGAGGTGTAGATGAAGTAGTCGTAGTCGTTGACCACCAGCCGGGCGACACCCAGGCCAAAGGGCGTGTCGAGGAAGATCTCCGAGTATTGGGGTGGGTTCGATTTGACGCTCCGCAGCAGCTGCAGGACAAAGTCGTCGTAGTCGATCAGCCCCTGCTTGCGCGCCTGGTCGAAGTCCGAGGATTCGAGATAGATCTTGAAGGCCGAGTTGCCGTTCACCACCCGGCCGACCTCGCCGAAGC
>JAGODN010000226.1 GCA_017998195.1 Desulfobulbus sp.
CCCGCCGCCCGTACACGCGGATGGTCCGCCGCGCCCTGGTGATGCCGGTGTAGAGCAGTTCCCGGCAGAGCACCGGCGTGTCCTCCTCGGGCAGCACCAGCAGCACCTCGGTGAATTCCGACCCCTGGGCCTTGTGCACGGTGATGGCGTAGGCCGCCTGCCAGGACGGCAGCCGGGCCGGGGCCACCGGCCGGGCGCCCCCCTCCTCCTGCGGGAACCAGGCCTGCAGCACGCCCTCCCCGTCCGGCCAGAGTACGCCGGTGTCGCCGTTGAACAGTTCCAGGGTGTAGTCGTTGCGCAGCACCATCACCGGCAGGCCGCGGTAGCGGTCCTGGCCCGGCGGGATGGCGCCGCGGCGGCGGAACACCGATTCGGCCAGCCGGTTCAGCCCCTCGACCCCGCCCGGCCCCTCCCGCAGGGCACAGAGGATGCGGCCCTGTTCCAGGGCCTGGAGCGCCTCCCGGGGCGAGGCGGCGGCGAACACCGGCGCGAACAGGGCCTCGATCGCCTGCCGCAGCCGGCTGGAACCGGTGGGGCTGTCCGCCTCCTCCAGTTGGAGGTCGGCGGCGTCGCCGGCGGGCAGCCGATCGAGCAGGGGTTCGTCGCCGCTGTTCACCGCCCGCGCCAGTTCGCCGATCCCGCTGCCGCGGTCGAAGCGGTAGCCGGTGTGCAACTGGACAAAGGCGTCCGCCATCGGGTCGGGCGCACCGGCGGCCGGGAAGGGCTGGCCGGTGAGCTGTTCGAGCCGGCGGCGCAGCGGTGCCGACCAGCCGGCGTCGCCCCTGCACAGGTCGGCGAACAGGTTGCCCGCCTCCACCGAGGCCAGCTGGTCACGGTCGCCCAGCAGGATGAGCCGGCAGGCCGGGGGCAGGGCCTCGAGCAGGGCGGTCATGAGCGCCACGTCGAGCATGGAGGCCTCGTCCACGACCAGCAGGTCCAGGCCCAGGGGGTGGTTGCGGTCGTGGCGGAAGCGCTGCCGGGTGGGCTGGAAGCCGAGCAGCCGGTGCAGGGTGCGGGTCTCTTCCGGCACCGCGGCGGCCAGCTCCGCGTCCAGGGTTTCCCGGGCCCGGCGGATGGACTGGCGCAGGCGCAGGGCCGCCTTGCCGGTGGGCGCGGCCAGGCCGATGCGCAGCGGCGCGGTGGCGGTGGTTGCGAGCAGGGCCAGGATACGGGCCACGGTGTGGGTTTTGCCGGTGCCCGGGCCGCCGGACAGCACTACCAGCCGCTTGACCAGGGCCAGGGCCGCGGCGGCCTGCTGCCAGTCGATGGTGCCTGCCGGGGCCGGGGGAAAGAGGCGGCGGAGCAGGGTCCGGGCCGGTTCGACCGGGCAGTCCTCCAGGCCGGCGGCGCGGGCGCGCAGGGCGCGGGCGATGCGTTCTTCAGCCCGGAAGAAGCGCAGCAGGGCGAGCCGGTCGGCCTCGTCGAGGATGAGCGGTTGCCGCTCGCCGGGCCGGCCGACCGCGCCGGTGGCGAGCAGAATGCGGCGGAGCCGGGCCGGGTCGCTGTCGAGCCGGCCCCCGGTCCCCTGGCGGAGCTGGGTGGACAGCTGGGACAGGGGCAGACAGGTGTGGCCCTGTCCCCCCGCCCAGCTGGTCAGGGCCGCGGCCGCGGCCAGTTCCGGGCAGTCGGGCCCGCCCAGCCGGGCCAGCAGCCGACCGGCCTGGACATCGATGGGCCGCAGACCGAGTTCAGCGGCAAGCTGCTCGAGCAGGTCCATCACCCTGCCTCCCGGCCGCGGCAGCAGCTGTCCAGGGCCCTGATCAACTCCTCGCCCGGGCGCGCGTGGTACACGCCCGTGCCCGCCGGGTGGTCCGGGTGCAGGGCGCGGAGAAAGAGGTAGTAGGCCCCGCCGAAGTGGTTCGCGTAGCTGTAGCCGGGCAGCCGCGCCTGCAGATACCGGTGCACTGCCAGGGTGTAGATCAGGTACTGGAGATGGTAGTGGTGTTCGTCCATGCAGGCGGCCAGTCCTTCCGGGCCGTAGTGGGTCAGGTCCGGGCCGAGGTGGTTGGATTTGTAGTCGACCAGGTAAAAGCGGCCGCCACAGCGGAAGACCAGGTCGACGAACCCCTTCATCAACCCCTGCAGCCGCCCCTCGGCCGTGGGCAGGGAGGGCAGGCCGGCGGCCGTGAGCACGGTGTTGAGGCGCTGCCGGCTGACCTGCTCCAGCGGAAAGAGAAAGGCCAGCTCGCTGATCCGGTCGCGGTCGGCCAGGTCGGCCAGTCGACAGCTGCCCGGCAGCGCGACCCCGCGCACCGCGTCCATCCAGGCGGCGGTGGCCGGCTGCCAGCGCGGGTCGATGCCGGCGCGCGCCAGGGACTCATTGATCAGCTCCGGCTGGGCCGTGGCCGGCCGGCTGCCGTCGAGCCGCTCGAGCAGGGTGTGCAGGCAGGTGCCGGCGGCCGGACCGCGCGGGAAGGTGTGGATGTCGGCGAAATCCTCGGGTGCGGCCGGCGCACCAATGTCCTCCGGCTCGTCGTCGCGCTCCCGCTCCGCGGGCAGGTCAACGATCAGCCGGGAATAGCTGGTCAGGGACCAGCGGCTGTCGATGCGGCCGCGGAACACGAGCGGCTGCAGGCCGGGCCCGGTGACCGGCGGCGCGGGCCGGGCCGTCCCGGCGGTCGCGGCGCAGGGCGCCAGGGTGAGAATCGGCCCGGCTCCGTTCAGCTGTTCGAGGCCGGCGACCAGTTCGGCGTCGGTCGCGGGCAGGACGCCGTTGTGCACCAGCTGGGCGAGCCCGCCCGCCTCCATGCCGTTCACCCGGCCCCAGGCGAACAGGCAGCAGCACTTGGCCCGGGTCACGGCCACGTAGAGCAGGCGCAGGTCTTCGGCGAGCCGCTCGATGCGGGCCAGCTCGGCGTGCTCCTCCCGGCCCGTGCCCAGGTCGAGGATGAGGTGATGGCTGGTCGGATGGTGGAAGAGCCGTTCGTCGCCTGCCTGCGGCGTGCGCACCGACCAGGCGAACGGCAGGAAGACCACCGGGAATTCGAGCCCCTTGGCCCGGTGGATGGTGACGATGCGGATGAGGTCTTCGTCGTTTTCCAGGCGGATGAGCTGGGCCTCGCTGTTGCTGTCCGGCCGGAGCCGCTGCTGTTCGAACCAGCGCACCAGGGCCGCGGCCCCGTGCGAGGCGGCCGGGCTGTCCTGGAGCAGTTCGGCCAGGTGCAGGTAGTTGGTCAGGGCCCGCTCGCCGCCCGCGCGCCCGGTCAGCCGGCGGGTCACCTGCCGGTCGGCGAGCAGCTGCTGGAACAGGACCAGGAAGCCCTGGTCGAGCCACAACCGCTGGTAGGCGAGCAGTCGGTCCAGGTGTCCGCTCCAGGCGACGGGGTTGTCGCCAAGCGCCTGCAGCCCGGCCGCGTCCAGGCCGAACAGCTCGGTGGCCAGGCAGGTGCGCACCGCGGCCGCATCGGTCGGATCGAGCAGGGCGGCGAGCACCCGGGCCAGTTGCAGGGCCTCGGTGCTGGCGAACACCGAGGCCTGCACCAGGGTGACGCTCGCCAGCCCGTGCGCCCGCAGGGCGGCCTGCACAGCCTCGGCCTCGCGGTGGGTGCGCACCAGCACGGCGATGTCGCCGGCGCGGAGCACCCGCTCGCCGATGGTGGCCCGGCCCCGGTCGGCGGCGGCCAGCATCCGGACGATCTCCGCGGCGCAGCCGGTGCTGGCCAGGGGGGTGGCGTCCTTTTTGGCCAGCACCTTTTTCCCCGAACCGTCAGCATCGAGGAGCAGGGCCGTGAACGGCCGGACCTCCTCGCCGTCGACCACCAGCGGCGGGCCGGCGCCCTCGGCGGCCCGGACCGGCTGGAAGACGATGCCGTCGGTGAAGATGAAGGGGTCCGGCCGCAGGCTGAACAACCGGTTGACCGCCGCGACCATGGCCGCGGTGGCCCGGTAGTTGGTGGTCATGGTGTGGCGCTGCGACGCCGGGGTCTCCCGGCGGGCCCGGACATAGGTGAAGATGTCGGCGCCGCGGAAGGAGTAGATGGCCTGCTTGGGATCGCCGATAAGGAACAGGGCGCCGTCCTCCCGGTCGAACACCCGGCTGAACAGCCGGTACTGCAGGGGGTCGGTGTCCTGGAACTCGTCCACCAGGGCGGCGCTGTAGCGGGCGAAGATGCGGGTCGCGAGTTGGTTGCCGCTGTCCGGCCGGGCCAGGGCGTCGTCCAGGCGGGTGAGCAGGTCGTCGTAGGCGATCACCCCCCGATCCCGCTTGCGCCGGTCGAGTTCGGCCAGGAGAAAGCGGCGCGCCTCGTGCAGCAGGTTGACCGCCTGCTGCCGGCGAAAACGGGTGAAGGCGTCGTGGCAGCGGCCGAACAGGTCGAAAAAGGGGTGCCCGACCTCGGTGCCCTTTATCTTGAGCAGGGTGGCCATCACCGGCGCGGCCAGTTTTTCGACCCCGGCGGGCAGCGTTGGCGGCAGGTCGGTGGCGGCCGCCAGCCGCTCCATGGCCCCGAGCAGTTCCGGCACCCGGTCGGCGAGGCGGTAGGCCTTGTCGCCACGCTGCAGCCGGTTGCCGCTGTCCTGGAGGATGGCCGTGACCTCTTCGCGCACCCGCGGCCAGTGCTCCCGCACCCGGGCCAGCTCCTCCCGGACCACCGGTTCGAGCGCTGCCGCCAATGCAGGGTCTTCTGCGGGCAGGAGTTCCACCTCCAGGGCCGCGGTGGCCCGGCCGAGCCGTTCGAGCAGGGCGGCCGGCTCGCCCCAGGTGGCCGCGGCCCAGGCC
>JAGODN010000227.1 GCA_017998195.1 Desulfobulbus sp.
GGGCAGGGCCCCGCGGAACATGCGCAGGATGTCCTTGAGGCGGGGGTGCAGCTCGCTTCGGTCGGGCCGGGCGATCACCTGGGCCAGCGCCAGCTGCTCCAGGTCCAGGGTGATGCGACCGATGCGCTCCATCTCGCTGTCGAGGATGGCCAGTTCCTCGCCGATGGGTTCGCCCCGGCCGCTCTTGCGGTCGAGAATGCGCAGGTAGTTGCGCAGGATGGCCACCGGGTTGTTGATCTCGTGGGCGATCTTGCGGGCCACCAGCCTGGCCGCGCGCACCCGTTCGGTTGCGAGCTGCTCCGCCCGTTCGGTCGCGAGGCGCTCCAGGTGCAGGCAGACCGCCGCCTGGTGGGCCAGGAGCGACAGCGGCCCCATGGGCTCGAGCAGGGGCAGGGCGCGTTCGGCCAGGCCGACCAGGAGGAGCCCCTGGACCTCGTCCCGGTGGATCAGGGGCACCGCCGCCAGCCCCTCGGTGGCGAACAGGCGGCGCAGCTGGGCGTCGAGCAGGCTGGCGGCCGGCCGCGCCGCCGCCGGCGGGGTGAACGAGTGTTCGCTCTGGCGCTGGCGCAGGGCCCGGGCGATCAGGCTGTCCGCGTGCCGGCCGGGGATGAGACTCAGGCCATCGACATCCCGGTGCAGGGGATTGCCGGCCGGGACCCGGCAGCGCAGGGTCGGACCGGGCCCGTCGGGAAGAAAGAACAGGCAACTGTCGATGTTGCACAGGAGCTTCAGCCCCTGCTCCACGGCGCGCACGATCTGGTCACCGTCCTCGGCGGCGAGCAGGCTGTCCACCACCCCGGTCAGCCGGGTGAGGTCGCGCACCCGGCTGATCAGGCCGAGCGAGGTTTCGCGGCGCGCCTCCCCCTCCTCGCCGTCCTGGTCGTGGGAGGTGCGGGCCTCGCGGGGCAGGCGGATGCCGAGTTCGGAGGCGATGCGTTCCACCTGCTCTTCCACGCCGGCGCAGAGGTTGTCCACCTGGGGTGGCGTCAGGCTGAAGTACTGTTCGGCCGCGGCCAGGCCGTCCGGGTCGGTGGCGCCGGTGTGGGCGAGCAGGTCGGTGAGGCTGATGATGCGGGTGAGCGGCAGTCCCTGGGCCACCTCCTCCACCGGGTGGTGGTGGTAGCGGACGGCATCAGCCACCAGCGCGGGCAGGTGCCACTGTTCGCACAGCCAGGCGCCGGCCTGGCAGTGGTTGATGTGCAGCTTCTCCTCCTCGAGGAAGGCGAGGCGGCCGCTGTGGCAGCGCACACCCTTGAGCAGGAGCGGCGCGTAGCGGCCCGGGAAGGCCATCCACAGCAGCAGCTTGCCGATATCGTGGAGCAGGCCGGCCAGGTAGGCCTCGGACGGGCTGGCAAAGTCCACGGCCACCGCAATCTTGTGGGCGAGCAGGGCGCTCAGGTAGCTGTGGTGCCAGAACCGGTCGATGGAGAGCAGGCCGTTCGATTCCACCCGGCGGAAGACCTGCTGCACCGAGACGCTGATCGCCAGGTTGCGCACCGTGTCCACTCCCAGGTGGATGACCGCCTGCTCCAGGTTGGTGAAGGCCCGGGCCGCACCCACGGCGGAGGAGTTGACCAGCTGCAGGATCTTGGCGCTGATGGCCGCGTCCTTGTCGACGATGCGGGCAATGGTCTGCAGGCGGATGTCCGGGTCGTGACAGCTGTCGATGAGCTGCACGAGCACCTGCGGCATGCTCGGCAGGCTGCCGGAGATGCGCAGGGCGTTGAGGGTGTCGAGCGGTGCATCCATAACGGTGTGACGGGTCGGAGTGAGGAGGATGGTCGCGGCCGGCCCCGCTTGATTCGGGCTGCAGCGCAAGCCCTGGCAAAATTCCATGGAAAGGGGGCGGTTGCAATCCTTTCGGCGTTTTTGCGCCGGTCCAATAGCAAAAAACCGGCGCCGCCCCGGCGGCGAAATATCGCTTGACCCGCTCCGGACGGGTTGGGTAGTGTCACCGGACCGGGCAGGGGCGGCAGGCTCCCTGCGGCCCACCCCGTGCCCGGACGCACAGACCCCCAGGCCCCCCGCGGCAGCGGCGCGGGCGATCCGGCATCGCACACAGGAGGCGCATAATGCAGCTCGGCAGACTCGGTCATCTTCTCCTCTCCCTGGGCGCCTTCGCCCTGCTGCTCGGTGCGGCGGGCTGCTCGAAAACCATGTACGGGGCGGTGAAGTTCGAATCCAACCCGCCCGGCGCCGAGGTGATCAACCTCAGGGACGACGCCAACCTGGGCATCACCCCGGTGGTGGTCACCTGGGAATCGGACGACGGTCAGCCGGAGTACGTGACCGTGCAGACGCGCAAGAACGGCTACCTGGAGGACATCACCTCGTTCTGGGTGAACACCCGGCACGAGTCACGGGAGGCGGCCCAGGCCCAGGCCCAGCCCATCTTCGTTGAACTCAAGCCGCGGAGGCAGCCATGAGCCGTGCCTTCAGCCGCACCCGGGCCCGCCTGCTGGCGCTCGGCGGGGCCGTGCTGCTCGCGCTCACCGGCTGCGGTGACAAGACCGCCGCGGTGCGCTTCAAGGTGAACTCGGAACCCGAAGGCGCCTACGTCCTCTACCAGCTGAGCGGCACCGAGGCGCCTTGCGCCGGCGAATGGATCTACCTCGGCAACACCCCGCTGCAGGGCATCCACCAGTTCACCCGCGAGCAGCTGAGGAACAGCGACCGCATCAGCCTCAGGGTCATGCAGCCCGGCTACATGGACCAGAAAAAGGACTGGGGCGGAGAGGCGTTCTACGAGGAGGCCAGGGAGAAGGGGGTGATCTACTGGACGCCGGAGATGATTCCGGCCATCGGCCCGTAAGTTCGGGCGCGGGGAGCAGGCATGCGCGTGGGTGAGCGGGCGTACCGGTCGATCTGGCTGGCCGCGGACCGCCGGGCGGTGGAGATCATCGACCAGACCCGGCTGCCGTTTCGCTTCGAGATCGTCCGCCTGGAGAGCGCGGCCGCGGCCATGGACGCCATCCGCCGCATGCTCGTGCGCGGCGCGCCGCTCATCGGCGCCACCGCCGCCTACGGGCTGTGCCTCGGCCTGCGCGAGGACGTCCGCGACGCCCACCTGGAGCGGCTGGCCACGGAATTGATCGACTGCCGGCCGACCGCGGTCAACCTGCGTTGGGCGGTGGCGCGGATGCTCGCGCGGCTGCGGCCGTTGCCGGCCGGCGAGCGCCTGCGGGCCGCCTATGGGGAGGCCGCCCTGATCTGCGACGAGGACGTGGCTGTCAACGAGGCCATCGGCACCCACGGCCTGGGGCTGATCGAGGCGGTGTGGCGACAGAAGGGCGGCCGCGGGCCGGTGCGCATCCTCACCCACTGCAACGCCGGCTGGCTGGCCACGGTGGACTGGGGCACGGCGCTGGCGCCGGTGTACAAGGCGGCGGCGGCCGGCATCGAGGTGCAGGTGTGGGTGGACGAAACCCGGCCGCGCAACCAGGGCGCGAGCCTCACCGCCTGGGAACTGGCCGGGGCGGGCATCCCCCACCAGCTGATCGTGGACAATGCCGGCGGCCACCTCATGCAGCGCGGCATGGTCGATCTCTGCCTGGTGGGCACGGACCGAACCACGGCCACGGGTGATGTCTGCAACAAGATCGGCACCTACCTCAAGGCCCTGGCCGCGGCCGACAACACGGTGCCCTTCTACGTGGCCCTGCCCGGGTCGACCATCGACTGGCAGGTGGACGACGGCCTGACCGGGATCCCCATCGAGGAGCGGGACGCGGACGAGGTGCTCCGCGTGCAGGGACAGGATGCGGACGGTCGGGTGCGGAGCGTGGCCATCGCCCCGGCGGCCACGCCGGCGTTCAACCCGGCCTTTGACGTTACCCCGGCGCGGCTGGTCACCGGGCTGGTCACCGAGCGCGGCGTCTGCCCGGCGAGCCGGGAGGGATTGCTCGGCCTTTTTCCGGAACGACGGTGATGAGCGATCGGGAGATGCGCGCCCGGCTGCTGGCCACCGCCCGGAGCATGAACGGTTGCGGCCTCAACCAGGGCTCCTCGGGCAATGTCAGCGCGCGCAGCGGCGCCGGCTTTCTGATCACACCCTCGGCCCTTCCGTACGACCGCTGCGAAGCGGACGACCTGGTGTGGCTGGACGATGCCGGCACGCCAGCCGGCCACCGGCGCCCCTCCTCCGAGTGGCGCATGCACCGCGACCTCTACCGCCACTATCCCGCCGCGGGCGCCATCCTGCACGCCCACTCTCCCCACTGCACCGCCCTGGCCTGCCTGGAGCGGGCCATCCCACCCTTCCATTACATGGTCGCCGTGGCCGGCGGCGACACCGTCCCCTGCGTGCCCTACGCCACCTTCGGCAGCCAGGCGCTGTCGAATGCGGTGGTCGAAGCCCTCCGCCACCGCCGCGCCGCCCTGCTCGCCCACCACGGCATGGTCTGTCACGCCGCCGACCTGGACGGCGTGCTCGCCCTGGCCATGGAAGTGGAAACGCTGGCGCGCATGTACCTCATGGCCCTGGCCGTGGCCGAGCCGCCGCTGCTGTCGCCGGCACAGATGGCCGAGGTGCTGGCGCGCTTCGCCGACTACCGGCCGTAGGCGGAGCCCGCATCGCCCGCGCTCAGCGCAGGTAGAGCAGGGCGCCGATCTGGTAGATGCCCACCGCCAGGACAAAGGCGAACAGGGTGTTGAACACCACCGAAAAGGCCGCCCATTTCCACGAGCCCGCCTCCCGGGCGATGCACACC
>JAGODN010000012.1 GCA_017998195.1 Desulfobulbus sp.
GTCCAGGTTGGCGAGCAGGCAGGTGCGGGCCACCTCGTGGTGCAGCACCGTGGGCACGACCACGCTCACCGCGTCCACCAGGGGCAGCAGCTCCCGGTAATCGGCGAACGGCCGGGTGCCACATTCGTCCGCCACCTGCGCCGCCCGCTGCGGGTCGGCATCAGCCACGCCCACCAGTTCCACCCCGGCCATTTTCGCGTATTTCTGGGCATGAAACCGTCCCAGGTAGCCGACCCCGATAACCCCTGTTTTCACATTTTCTGTCATGCTCGTTTTCCTTTGCCCCCCCGGCCGCGGCCGTCCGGCAGGGCGGCCTCAGATGCCGAGGTAGGCTTTCTGTACGTTTTCGTCGTTGAGGAGCGCTTCGGCCCGGCCCTGCAGGACGATGCGGCCGTTTTCCAGCACATAGCCGCGGTCCGCGGTCTGCAGGGCGAGGTTGGCGTTCTGTTCCACCAGAAAGACAGTGGTGTTGCGCTCCCGGTTAATGGTTTTGATGATCTCGAAAATCTGCCGGGTGATGAGCGGCGCCAGTCCCATGGACGGCTCGTCCAGGAGCAGCAGCCGCGGCCGGGCCATGAGCGCCCGCGAGATGGCGAGCATCTGCTGTTCGCCGCCGGACAGGTTGCCGCCCGGCTGAAGGCGCCGCTGGTGCAGGATCGGGAACAACTCGTAGAGTTCCTCCCGGTCCCGTTCGATGCCCTGCCGGTCCCGGCGGAGAAAGGCGCCCATGTCCAGGTTCTCGGCCACGGTCAGCTCCGGGAAGATGCGGCGGCCTTCGGGCACCTGGCAGAGGCCCAGGCGCACGATCCGGTCCGGGGCAAGGCCGTGGATGGGCCGGCCCTCGAACAGGATCTCGCCGCGCCGGGGCGGGACGATGCCGCTCATGGCCATGAGCGTGGTCGACTTGCCGGCGCCGTTGGCGCCGATCAGGGTGACGATCTCGCCCTCGTCCACGCGCAGGCTGACCTCGCGCAGGGCCTGGACCGCGCCGTAGAACACGTTGACCCCGCGCAGTTCAAGCATCCGTGGTCTCCTCGCCCAGGTAGGCGCGGATCACCGCCGGGTCGCGCCGCACCTCGGCCGGCGTGCCCTCGGCGATGCGCCGGCCGTAGTCCATGACGAAGATGTGGTCGGAGAGCCGCATCACCAGTTTCATGTCATGCTCGATGAGCAGGATCGACAACCCGTCCGCGCGGATGGCCATGATCAGCTCGATCAGCTCCGCGGTCTCCTGCGGGTTCATGCCCGCGGCCGGCTCGTCCAGGAGCAGCAGGAGCGGTTCCGTGGCTAGGGCCCGGGCGATCTCCAGCCGCCGCTGGGCGCCGTAGGGCAGGCTGGCGGCCACCTCGTCGGCCTGGTCGGCGAGGCCGGTGCGCTCCAGTAAAGCAAGGCTCGTGCCAACGATCTCGCGCTCTTCCCGGCGGGTGCGCGGACCGCGGCAGACCGCGCCGACTATGCCCGTGCGGGTGCGGCAGTGGCGGCCGATCATGACGTTTTCGAGTACGGTCATGGATTTGAACAGGCGGATGTTCTGGAAGGTGCGGGCCAGTCCCTGTTCGGTGATGCGGCTCGGCTTGAGACCGTTGAGCCGCCGGGGTTCGCGACCGGGCGGGGTGAGTACCAGGTCGCCGCCGGTGGGGGTGTAGATGCCGGTCAGGCAGTTGAAAAAGGTGGTCTTGCCGGCGCCGTTGGGGCCGATCAGGGCCACGATCTCACCGTGGCGGACGCGCAGGTCCAGGTGGTCCAGGGCGCGGATACCGCCGAAATCCATAGTCAGGCCGGTGACCTCGAGCAGTGGTGGCACGGGGTGTGTCAAAGTTGCCACAGTCAGCGCCCGGGTGTGTAGGACCGGCGCACACCGGTCACCAGCCCCTGGGGCCGGAATACCATCATGGCCACCAGCACCGCGCCGAACACGAGCATGCGGTAGTCGGCAAAGGCGCGCAGGTACTCGGGCAGGAGGATGAGGATGAGCGCGGCGACGATCACCCCGACGATGGAGCCCATGCCGCCGAGCACGACGATGCAGAGGATGATGGCCGACTCGAGGAAGGTGAAGCTGGCCGGGTTGACAAAGGTGGTCTTGGCCGCGAAGAACACCCCGGCCATGCCCGCCCAGGTGGCGCCCAGGGCAAAGGCGGCCAGCTTGGTGCGGGTCTTGTCGATGCCCATGGCCTGGCAGGCGATCTCGTCCTCGCGCAGGGCGATCCAGGCCCGGCCGATGCGCGAGTGCTGCAGCCGGTTGACCACGAACACGGTGAAGAGCACCATGGCAAGCGTCAGGAAGTAGAGGTAGACGATGGCCTGGTCCAGCGTCAGGTCCAGGCCGAACAGGCCGGGCCGGGGGATGTTGGCGATTCCGCTCGGACCGCGGGAGAACTCGCTCCAGTTTTCCAGCACCAGGCGGATGATCTCGCCAAAGCCCAGGGTGACGATGGCCAGGTAGTCGCCGCGCAGCCGCAGCACCGGGAAGCCCAGGAGAATGCCGAACAGGGCCCCGAGCAGGCCGCCAATGGGCAGCACGGTCCAGAAGCCGAGGCCGAAATGGAGGTGGAGCAGGGCGTAGGCGTAGGCGCCCACCGCGTAGAAGGCCACGTAGCCGAGGTCGAGCGGCCCGGCCAGGCCGACCACGATGTTCAGCCCCAGGCCGAGGACCACGTACATCAGGGCAGTGGTGAGGATGTTCACCTGGTAGGTGGAGAACAGGGCCGGGAAGGCGAGCAGGAACAGGGCCAGGAGGACACCCGCCCCCAGGCGCAGGCGGGGATGGCCCAAGAGCCGCCGGCTGGCCGCGGGCAACTGCCGCTCGAGCCCCTGGCGGATGCGTTCCTGGCGGGCGAGCTTGCGGGCGGCGAACAGCCGCGACACCAGGGAGGCGGCGAACCCGGCCACACCGACCCAGAGCAGGTTCTGCCAGCGCCACTCCACGGTCCGGGCCACGGTGTTGATCTTGACCACCAACAGCGGCAAGGTGAGGAACATGAACCACAGGGCCACGCCGGCGGCGTTGCG
Organism: Desulfobulbus sp.; assembly: GCA_017998195.1. Lineage (GTDB taxonomy): Bacteria > Desulfobacterota > Desulfobulbia > Desulfobulbales > Desulfobulbaceae > Desulfobulbus. The sequence continues at coordinate 3,013 of JAGODN010000012.1, forward strand.
GAGGTCTTTCGGGGTGATCACGGCCATGGCGGACCTCCCGCTCGTTCAGACTTTGTCCACCGACCCCTTGCCGAGCAGGCCGGCGGGCCGGAAGATGAGGATGAGCACCAGCAGCGAGAAGGCGAACACGTCCTCGTAGTCGCTGGACACGTAGCCGGTGGCAAAGGATTCGGTGAGGCCGAGGACGAAACTGCCGAGCACCGCCCCGGGGATGGAGCCGATGCCGCCCAGCACCGCGGCGGTGAAGGCCTTGATGCCGGCGATGAAGCCGATGGCAAAGTTGATCTGGCCGATGTGCGAGGCGATGAGCAGGCCGCCGATGGCCGCCAGGGCCGAACCGACCACAAAGGTCACGGAGATGACCGTATCCACGTTGATGCCGGTGAGCAGCGCCATGGTCCGGTCCTGGGCCGTGGCCCGCATGGCCTTGCCCATGCGGCTGAAGCGGATGAACAGGGTGAGCAGCACCATGACCGTCGCGCTCACCACCAGGATGGCCAGGTCGGTGGTGCCGACCACCGCGGCCCAGGGTTCGAGCAGGGGCAGGTCCGGGATCAGGGCCGGGAAGGGTTGGAACTCCGAGGTCTGGGCGAGCAGCACGTAGTTCTGCAGGAAAATGGACATGCCGATGGCCGAGATGAGCGGGGACAGCCGCGGCGCCGCACGCAGCGGCCGGTAGGCGAGCCGTTCGATGGTGCAGCCGTAGGCGGCGGCCCAGACCGCCGCCGCCAGGGCGGCCAGGGCCAGCACGGCCAAGAGCGGCACGCCCCAGAGGCTGAGCACCGTGGCCGCGATGAGCGCGGTGAAGGCGCCGATCATGTAGACCTCGCCGTGGGCGAAGTTGATCAGGCCGATGATGCCGTAGACCATGGTGTAGCCGAGCGCGATCAGGGCGTAGATGGCGCCGCGGGTCAGGCCGCTGAACAGCAGTTCAATGAAGTAATCCATCCGGTCCGGATCAGAACATCATGAAAAAAGGTGTGAAGATTACTGCACCTGCACGTAGCGGCCGTCCCGCACCTGGTAGATGGAGAAGCCGATACCCACGGGTTCGCCCTTGGCGTCGAAACTGATGGGGCCAAACGGCGTGGCCACCTTCTCGGTGCGCAGCGCCTGGGCAATGGCCTTGGGCTCGGTGGAGCCGGCCTTGGCGATGGCGTTGGTCAGGGCCAGGGTGGCGGCCACGGCGTTGTCGAAAAACGCCCCCGGATCCGTGCCCTCGGCCTGGCGGAACTTCTCCCGGTACTCGATGGTGAGCGGGTTCTGGCTGACGTCGGCCGGGCCGGTGGCGTAGACCCCTTCGGCGTCCTTGCCGGCCACCTGGATGAAGGTGTCGACCTTGACGCCGTCGTCCGAAACGAATTGGGTGGTCATACGCTTCTGCCGCATCTGGCCGACGATCTTCGAGGCCTCCGGGTGATAGCCGCCGAACAGAACCGTGTCCGCACCGGACCGTTTCACCTTCTGGACCGCGGCCGAGTAGTCCACCGCCCCGGGGGTGACGCCCTCGAACAGGACCACCTCGGCCTGGCCCGAGGCGGTGATGAAGTCCCGGGCGTATTCGGCCAAGCCCTTGCCGTAGTCGCCCTTGTCGTGGAGCACGGCGATCTTCTTGGCCTTGAGGGTGGTGAGGGCGAAATCCACCTGGGTGCGGGCCTGGGCGTCGTCCGCGGCGATGGTGCGGAAGAAGTTGGGGTATTCGCCGCCCTGGGTGAGCGAAGGGGTGGTGGCCGAGGGCGACACCACCGGGATATTGGCGGCGCGGTAAATGGGCAGGGCAGCCCTGGTCGGGCCGGAGCAGATGTGACCGATCACTGCGTGCGCGCCGGCCGAGACCAGCTTGGTGGCCGTGTTGGTGGCGATCTCCGGCTTGCACACGTCGTCTTCGATGAGCAGTTCCACCGGCCGGCCGTTGATGCCGCCGCGCTCGTTTATGTCTTTGACAATCAACTGGGCAGCCTTTAATGTCGGCAGGCCGTAGGAGGCGAGGTCGCCGCTGTGGGCCCCGGCAACGCCGATTTTCACCGGCTTGGCCGTGTCAACGGCGGGGGAGGGGGCGGCGCAGGCAACGGTCAGGGCCAGGGCAGCGAGCAGGGCGAGGGTGCGGCTCTTCATGCGGACAGTCTCCAGGTGGGGGTTGGGGCAGGCGTCGCGGTCAGCCGTTGGTGTGGTCTGTTCATACCCTATCAGGATAATTTTGCACTACATATGACGGTTCGGGGCCGCCCTGGACAGGGGGGCGGCAGCTCTTTGCGGGTGGATACCCTGTGGTCGTGGACCTGCCGGTTTTCGGCCTGGCCGAGGCCGGCGATCCGGCCGGCGGCTGACAGGGGGCGAAAGCTCGCTCCGGTACGGCGATGTGCAGCGCATCCTAATGTTTGTAGAGAATAATTCATGAACACGGAAGCATTTTACTATGCCCTGGGCCGGCCCATTGCCCCGCTCTACGGGGCGATCATGCGGCTGCGCGAGGCCTGCTACCGCCGGGGGGTGTTCACCTCGCACCGGCTGCCGGTGCCGGTGATCAGCGTGGGCAACCTCACCGTCGGCGGCACCGGCAAGACGCCCATGGTGCAGCACCTGGCACGGTTGCTCAAGGACAACGGGTTCCGGCCGGCAGTGGTCAGCCGCGGCTACGGCGGCCGGGCCCAGGGGCGGGTGAACCTGGTGTCCGACGGCAGCCGGCTGCTGCTCGACGCGGACCTGGCCGGCGACGAACCGCGCTTCCTGGCCGAAACCCTGCCCGGCGTACCGGTGCTCACCGGCATTGTCCGTCGCCTGCCGGCGCAAGAGGCGGTGGCCATGGGCGCGGACGTGCTCCTGCTCGACGACGGTTTCCAGCACATGCAGCTCGCCCGGGACATCAACCTGGCGCTGTTCAGCGCCGACCGGCTGGCCGGCAACTCCCGCGTCTTCCCGGGCGGTGAACTGCGCGAGCCGGTGGCCGCCCTGCGCCGCGCCAGCGGGTTCGTGCTCACCGGCGTGGACGACCACAACCGGGAGCGGGCCACGCGGTTTGCCGACCTGCTCAGAACCCGTTTTCCGGAGATCCCCACCGCCCTGGCCGGCTACGCCACCGACGCGGTGGTGCGCCTGTCCGCTGCCGGTCTGCTGGAGCCGGCCCCGGAGAACGCGCTTGGCGGACGGCGCCTGTTCGGGTTCTGCGGCATCGCCCGGCCGGAATCGTTCCAGCGCACCGTGCAGGCGGCAGGACTCGAGATGGGCGGCTTCCTGCCGCTCGCCGACCACCAGCGCTATGTGCCCGCGGTGCTCGAACGGATCGGCAACCGGGCCGGGCAGGCCGGGGCCGAGGCCCTGGTGACCACGGAAAAGGACCTGGTGAAGCTGGCCGGCCGCGCCGCCGACCTGGCGCTGCCCGTGTATGCCCTGCGCCGCCGGGTGGTCCTGGACCCGGCCTTTGCCGCCAGCCTCCTGGCCTCGGTCCGGGAGCGGGCCGGTCTGCCCGGCTGAGGCAAAAGGGCCACGGTGGTGTGTTGAAAAATCAACATTTTCCACCGGTTTTCCCTTCTGTGTTTTTTTTGCCACAGTCCCTGGTTGCGTGGTACCCCTGCACGGGCGTCCAGGTTGTCGGTTTAAAAATTTGAATTTGTATAATTTTTTGTAAGCAGTGGGACCGCTCGGCAAAGGTCCGCGGTCAGGTGGTGTGCTTTTTGCATCAGAAAGGGCAACTTGAGAAAAAACGGTCGCTCACGACCTCACCCTTGCAGACGGACAGACTTCCATGACCCCCTCCATCGAGCCGCATCAACACACACTGAAACGGGCCGTCAGCTGCTGCGGCGTCGGCCTGCACACCGGCCGCACCGTGAACCTGACCATCAGGCCGGCAGCGGCCCACAGCGGCATCCGCTTCGTCCGCTCCGACCTGCCCGGACAGCCGGTGATCCCGGCCCGGGTCGAGCAGGTGGTGGATACCACCCTGGCCACCACCATCGGCAAGGGCGCGGCGCGCATCGCCACCACCGAGCACCTGCTCGCCGCCCTGCACGGGTCGGGCATCGACAACGCCGAGATCGACCTCGACTCCCACGAGGTGCCGATCATGGACGGCAGCGCCGGCCCGTTCATCCACCTGCTCAAATCAGCCGGTGTACTGCGGCAGCGGGCCCTGCGCCGCATCCTGCGCATCACCCGGCCGATCAGCTTCGCCGACGGCGACAAGTCCATCCGCATCGAGCCCCACAACGGTTTCAGGGTTACCGGCCGCATCCATTTCGACGACGCCCTGATCCGGGAACAGCGCTATTCGGTGGAGGTCACGGCCGAGCGCTTTGCCCGTGAGATCGCCGCGGCCCGAACCTTCGGCTTTGTCGAGCAGGTCGAGTATCTCTGGCAGAACGGCCTCGCCCTGGGCGGCAACCTGGGCAACGTCATCGCCATCCACTGGGACCGCCGCTCCATCCTCAACGAGGACGGGCTGCGCTTCGACGACGAGTTCATCCGTCACAAGGTGCTCGACGTGATCGGCGACATCGCCCTCCTGGGCGCGCCGCTCCTGGGCCACGTGATCGCCGACCGTTCCGGCCACAGCCTGCATCTGGGCCTGATGCAGACCCTGCTTGACAACCCGGACTGCTGGGAATTCGTCCGCCTGCAGAAAAATGGCGACACCCTGTTCCAGGAAGTGGTCAACACCACCCGTTCCGCCTCCAGCCGGCTCGCGCCGCTGTTCGTCCCGGCCGGCAAGGCTGTGACCGGTCGGCCGGCCTGCGCGGTCTGAGGCTCGCGTTCGGGCCGCTGTCCACCCATCCTGCCTCCGCCGCTGCGGAGGCGGCCTTCAACCGCCGGAGTCATCCGGCGGTTTTTTTTTGCCCGGCCGGGCTGTACCGGTCAACCCGTGATTGTCGGCCGCATCCATCCGCCGTATACTGGCCGCGGCCTCTGGGCCATGGTTGGCAACTCTCAACAAAAACGTGAGGACTATGAACGTATCTGACCTATCTATCGGTTTTATCGGCGGGGGACAAATGGCCGAGGCGCTCATCCGCGGGCTCCTCACCGCCCGTCTGGCAGCGGCGGAGCAGCTCGCCGTACTCGAACCCGACGAACACCGCTGCCGTCAGCTGGAAACCGAATACAGCATCCATTGCACCCGGGAGGCCAAGGAACTGTGCCGCCGCAGCCGGGTGCTGGTCGCGGCGGTCAAACCGCAATTGGCGGACCAGGCCCTCGGCGCGTGCAATCCCTTTGTCACCGACGATCACCTGGTCGTCTCCATCATGGCCGGCGTGTCCCTGGCCGATCTGGCGGACATCTTCACCGAGCCGGTGCGGCTCATCCGGGTGATGCCCAATACCCCGGCCCTGGTGCTGGCCGGGGCTTCGGCCTTCAGCGCCAACGACCGGGCCACGGCCGAGGACCGGCAGGTGGCAGAGGCCCTGTTCTCGGCGGTGGGCACCTGCGTGGAGGTGGCGGAACACCAGCTGGACGCGGTTACGGGCCTAAGCGGCAGCGGTCCGGGCTACGTGTTCACCTTCATCGAGGCACTGATCGACGGCGGTGTGCTCGCCGGCCTGCCCCGGCCCCTGGCCGAGCAGCTGGTGCTGCAGACGGTTTTCGGGTCGGCGCGGCTGGCGCTGGAGACCAGCGAACACCCGGCCGTGCTCAAGGGCCGGGTGACCTCGCCCGGCGGCACCACCATCACCGGGCTGCAGGTGCTCGAACAGGGGGGCTTCCGCGGCCTGGTCATGAACGCGGTGGCGGCGGCGACCGCCCGCTCCAGGGAGCTGGGCGCATGAAGATCGACTATGCGGGGATTGTCACCCGGCCGAACAGTCCGGATGTGGAGCGGCGGGGGAGGGAGGTGGTGGAGTGGTTCAGGGCGCGCAATATCCGCGCCGATCTCAACCGGATCGAGCCGGACATGAGCCTGGTGATCGTGCTCGGCGGCGACGGCACCCTGCTGCACGTCTCCGAACGGGCGAGCAGCTACGGCCTGCCGGTGCTGGGGGTGAATCTCGGCAACCTCGGCTTTCTCACCGAGGTCTCGGCGGACGAGATGTACCAGACCTTCGAGACCCTGCTGCTCGACGACGAGGTCCACATCGAGCGGCGCATCATGCTGTCCGCGGCCTATGTCAACGGCGCCACCGGCGAGAAGAGCCCGGCGGTGAACGCGCTCAACGAGGTGGTGATCGTCAAGAAGAGCACCGAGGCCATGGTCCGGCTGCGCTGCTGGGCGGACCGGGAGTACGTGACCACCTACCGGGCCGATGGCCTGATCATGGCCACGCCCACCGGCTCCACCGCCTACAACCTGTCGGCCGGCGGGCCGCTGGTACACGCCGAACTGGAGGCCATCGTGCTCACCCCGATCTGCCCCTTCATGCTCGAGTCACGGCCGGTGCTGCTCGGCGCGGACACCAAGATCGTCACCCACCTGCTCGCCCCGGCCGGCCAGGTCAAGGTGATCGTCGACGGCAGCCTGCAGTGGAACATCACCGAAAACGACTACCTGCTGGTGGAGCGGGCGGAACACCCGCTGCTCATCGTCAGTTCGCTGTGGAAGAGCTACTTCAACATCCTGCGCACCAAGCTCAACTGGGGCGGGGACGCGGTGGATCAACCGCTGCCGGCCAAGGTCTGCCGGCATTGCTAGCCCGGGCCGGCCGGCTCACTTCTTGCGGCGCTGCAGGTTATACTTCTTCATCTTGTACTGGAGCAGGCTCTTGGTGATGCCCAGCTGCTCCGCGGCCCGTGCCTGCACATAGCCGGTGTCGTCGAGCGCCTTGCGCACCAGCCGCTCCTCGATGCCGTTGAGCACCTCGGCCAGGCTCAGGTTGTCCGGGATGAACTGGTTCAGTTCCAGGCCGGTGCTCCATTCGTGGGCATTGACCAGCTGGCTGGAATCGGGCTGCACGTCCTCGGGTTCGATGCGGTCCGAGTTGCAGAGGATGGCGGCCCGCTCGATGGTGTTTTCCAGCTCGCGCACGTTGCCCTCCCAGGGCAGGCTGATCAGCAGCCGCAGGGCCTCGGGGGAGATGTCCAGCGGCCGGCCCAGGCTCCTGCTGTTCTTCTCGATGAAATGACTCACCAGGGCCGGGATGTCGTCCACCCGCTCGCGCAACGGCGCCAGGTGGATGTGGATGACGTTCAGCCGGTAGTACAGATCCTCGCGGAAATGGCCCTTGTCGACCTCGTCCTTGAGCTCCTTGTTGGTGGCTGCGAGGATGCGCACGTCCACCTGCAGGGTGGCGTTGCCGCCCACCCGCTCGAAGCTCTTGTCCTGCAGCACCCGCAACAGCTTGGCCTGCAGCTGCGGCGGCATCTCGCCCACCTCGTCGAGGAAGAGCGTACCGGTGTCGGCCAGTTCGAACCGCCCCTTGCGCATGACCACCGCATCGGTGAAAGCGCCCTTCTCGTGGCCGAACAACTCGCTCTCCAGCAGGTGCTCGGACAGGGCGGCGCAGTTGACCGAGATGAAGGGCGCGTCCCTGCGCGGGCTGTGGTTGTGGATCGCCCGGGCCACCAGCTCCTTGCCCGTGCCCGACTCGCCGGTGATGAGCACTGAACTCGGGGTGGGCGCCACCTTCTCGATCAGCTGGTAGACCGCCCGCATGGACGGGCTCTTGCCGATCATGCCGCCGAAGCCGGAGCGGGGCGTGGCCTCGTCGCGCAGCCGGCGGATCTCGCGGATCAGCCCGTAGTGCTCGATGGCCTTGCGCACGCCGGCCAGCAGCTGCTGGTTGGAAAAGGGCTTGGCCAGGTAGGTGAAGGCGCCCAGCCGCATGGCCTCCACCGCCTTTTCCACCTCGGCGTAGGCAGTGATCAGGATCACCGGCAATTCCTTGTTGTACTCCTTGATCTTCTCCAGGAAGGCGATCCCGTCCATGCCCGGCATTTTCATGTCCGAGAGCACCAGGTCCAGGTCCGTACTGTAGACGATGGGCAGGCCGGCCAGGCCGCTGTTGGCGGTGAACACCTCGTAGCCCTCGTCCTTGAGGATCTCGGAGAGCACGATCTGGTAGTTGGGTTCGTCGTCGACGATGAGAATGGTGTGCATGGCAGGTGGACGGTAGGGGTTAGCGGTGGCGGCCGTTCAGGCGGGCCTGTACACCTTCGAGCAGCGATGCCGGCGGGCGGACACCCCGGCCGTCTCCGGCCATGGGGTGCAGCGGTCGGGTGGCGCCGTGGTAGTCGCTGCCGCCGGTCATCAGCAGGTCATTGGCCGCGGCCGCGGCCCGCAGTTTTTTGACCGTTTTCCGGGTGTGGGTCGGGTAGTAGACCTCGATCCCGTCCAGTCCGCGGCCGGCCAGTTCACGAATGATGAGCGGCTGCAGGCGCATCTCCGGGTCGAGTTGGCCGGGATGGGCGAGTACCGCGATGCCGCCGAACCGGTGGATCATGGCGATGGTCTCCACCGCGCCGTAACTGAACCGCCGCTCCCAGGCCGGCTTGTTGCGGCCGAGGTAGAGGCGAAAAGCGGCCTCGAACGTGTCGACCACGCCTTTTTCCATGAGCAGCCGGGCGATGTGCGGCCGGCCGGTCTGGCCGCAGCACGAGATGCGCGCCACCTCATCGGAGTTGATGGGCACGCCCAGACCACGCAGCTTGTCGAGGATCACTTCGTTGCGTCGTGCCCGGCCCGACTGCAGCGGCGCCAGCCAGGCGTGCAGTTCCGGGTCGGTGTGATCGATGCCGTAGCCGAGCATGTGCAGGGTGTGCTGACGCAAGGAGCAGCTCACCTCCACCCCGGACAGCACAGTGAGGCCCGCCTGTTCGCCCAGCTGCAGAAACTCGGCCACGCCCTCGACCGTGTCGTGGTCGGTGAGTGCCACGCCCCGCAGGCGGTTGTGCGCGGCCAGCGCGATCAGTTCGGCCGGGGTGGCGCTGCCGTCGGAATAGACGGAATGGGTATGCAGGTCGATGCACATGGGGCAGGGGCAACTCGTGGTGGCAGGGCCGGCGCGGGGGATTGGTGCGGCCCGGTTTGCAGGCACTCTAACCATGGCCCTCCCTTTGCGCAAGAATAAGCAAATGAAATCGCCCCCAAGGCTGCGGCTTGCCATTCACGGCGGCCGGACTTATCATGGCTGAGAAATTTTACCAGGGGGAGACCCATGCACGCCCAGCAACAGCGTATCGACGAATACCGGATCGAAGAGGAACCGTACTATCTGACCACCGGCGACGAGTTGGCCATTGCCGAGGCCGCCTTTCACGAGGGCGCGCCGCTCCTGCTCAAGGGCCCGACCGGCTGCGGCAAGACCCGTTTCATGCAGTACCTGGCCTGGCGGCTGCACCGGCCGCTGGTCACGGTCTCCTGTCACGACGACCTGTCGACCAGTGACCTGGTCGGCCGCTACCTGATTCGCTCCGGCGAGGCGGTGTGGAACGACGGCCCCCTGACCATGGCGGTGCGCGCCGGGGCCATCTGCTACCTGGACGAGATCGTCGAGGCGCGCAAGGACACCACCGTGGTCATCCACCCGCTGGCCGACGACCGCCGCCAGCTGCCCATCGAAAAACGGGGCGAACTGCTCACCGCGCCGCCCGAGTTCATGCTCGCGGTCTCCTACAACCCGGGCTACCAGAGCGTGCTCAAGGATCTCAAGGCCTCCACCCGGCAGCGGTTCATCGCCCTGTCCTTCGACTACCCCGAACCGGAGCGGGAGGTGGAGATCGTTTGCCGGGAGGGACAGCTGGACCGGGAAACCGCCCGCCTGCTGGTCAAGCTGGCCGGCATGACCCGCACCCTCAAGGACTCGGGCCTGGCCGAAGGGGCCTCGACCCGCCTGCTCATCCAGGTCGGCAAGCTCATCGGCCGCGGCATCCCGGTGCGCACCGCCTGCCGGGCGGCCATCAGCGAGGCGCTCACCGATGACAGTGAACTGCTCGCCGCGCTCGACGAGATGGTCACCTCCCTGTTCTGAGCGCGCATGGAGCTCGAAATCCTCAAGGAGAAGTTCTACCGCCTGGTCGCGCCCAGCCTGCCCAACGAGTGGGACGTGGAAGAGGCCCTTGCCGGGCTGACACTCGACGACGCCCAGCAGATCGAGGAGATCTTCGCCCAGATCCCGGCCATCTGGCCGGTATCCCACTCGCTCTGCTTCTCCTACCTGTCCGCGGCCGGACCGGCGGTGGCCTGCCTGGCGCCCGAGGAGCTGTCGCTGTGGGTGCATGGCCTGCTCGACTGCTACGAGACCAAGGGACTGCGCGGGGCGCAGCTGTTCATGGCCGATGTGGCCGAACACTTTCTCCGCCAGATCCGCGGCCAGGGGGGCCTGCGCCTGGCAGACATCCGCCCGCGGCTGCAGACCTACGTCAACGGCCTGGCCGGCCGGGAACTCACCCTGGTGGCGGCCGAGGCCGCGGCCACGGACGGCGAGTCCATCTTCCTGCCGGCCGAGGTCGGCGTGTACGAGGACCAGGAACACAATTTCCTCGTGTACAAGCTGATCGCCTCGTTCCAATGGGCCTGCCTGCACGCCGGCGTGTTCGACCCCCCGCCGGGCTTTGCCCCCGGCAAGAAGAAGGCCCACCCGCTCGAGCGGTATTTTTCCACCTTTGCCCGGCCGGAGCAGGCCCGCAGCCTGTTTCACTTTTTTGAAACCGCGCGGGTGCTCGCCGTGCTCAGGCAGGAACTGCCCGGACTGATGCGCCAGGCCGAACCCTTGCTGGGTCGGCTCGTTCCCCCCGCGGACGACGACCGCGACCCGACCCTGCTCGACCAGTTGCAGCAGGGCCTGCTCCGGGACGAGTGGCCCGAGCCGGGCCAGGACGGACGGTTCGACCGGGCGCGGCGGCTGCTCGACGCCTGTCGCAGGCAAACCGCTGACCACCAGCCCAGTTTGGAGGCGGTCCAGGCACTGCTGCCCGAGGTGGAAGCGGAGGAGGATTTGACCCGGACCGCGCCGCTCCTGTTCCAGGGCACCCTGCTCCTGCAGGAGATGCGCAACCTGGGACTGCAGCAGCAGACCAGCCGGGAGTTGCGCATGATGCAGTCGCTCACCGTCAAACTGCACGCCGGGCCGCGGTCGCCCGAGAACGGGGACGAGGAGGAACGCCGGGGGGGCAGCGGCCAACAGGGCCAGGACAGGGCCCTGATCGTGGACACGCCGCCGGAATGGCCGCACGGGCCGCCGCCATGGGAACCCATGCACGTGGACAACCCGGCGGTCGAGGAGGGGTCGCCGCCCGATGCGTCCGAGCAGCAGAGGGTGAACACGGTTGCCGAAGAGACCTCGAGCGCCGCTGCCGGCCGGGCCGGGCGGATGTTCGCCACCGGTGGCGGGGCGCCGCAGGAGGGGGAGGCGGCCTGGCAGGAACCGGTGGTCTACGACGAGTGGGATTACCGCCGCAAGGGGTTCCGCAAGAACTGGTGCGTGCTCCAGGAAAAGGAGATCGAGCGGGTGCAGACCCGCTTCATCGAGCAGACCCTGGGCCAGTACCGCGGCCATATCCGTCGCCTGCGCCACCAGTTCGAGATGATGCGCACCACCGAGCGCTTTGTCCGCCGCCAGCGGGACGGCAACGACATCGACCTGGACGCCATGGTCGAGTCGCTGGCCGACAGCCAGGCCGGTTTGGCGCCCTCGGACCGGCTGTTCGTCCGCCTGGAGCGCGACGAGCGCGACATCGCCGTGCATTTTCTGGTGGACATGTCCAACTCCACCGCCGGCTGGGTGGGCAAATCCATCAAGGAGGCGCTGGTGCTCATCTGCGAGGCCATGGAGATGCTCAACGACCGCTACGGCATCTACGGCTTCTCCGGCATGCGCCGGCTGCGCTGCGAGATCTTTCCGGTGAAGCGGCTGGACGAGCGCTATTCGGCGGCGGTACGCGAGCGGATCAGCGCCATCGGGCCGCGCGAATACACCCGCATGGCCCCGGCCATCCGCCACATGACCTCGCTGTTCGCCCGGGTGGAGGCCAAGGTGCGCCTGCTCATCATCCTCTCCGACGGCAAGCCCGAGGATTACGACGACTACAAGGGCGAGTACGCCATCGAGGATACCCGCCACGCCCTGCTCGAGGCCAAGGCCCGGGGTATCCACCCGTTCTGCATCACCATCGACCGCCAGGCGCACGAGTACATGGCCCACATGTACGGCGAGGTGAACTCCATTTTCATCGACCAGATCGACCGGCTGCCGGCGCGCATGCCCGAGATCTACCGGGCCCTGACCAGCTGAGATCGACCCGCGCCCGGCGACCCTTGCCCCTGGAATCGGGGTTCGTGCTGTTTTCGATCATCCGGCCGCCCGGTCCGGATTGGCCGCCGGCTTGAACCGGCTGTTGGAGACCCTCCCATGCGCTGGCACCACCCCCTTGTCCTGCTGCTCCTGCTGCTCGCCATCGCCCTGCCGGGTGGGGCCGCCGAGGTCGATACCGCCAGCCGGCGCCTCAAGGTCGAGGCGTATCGCCACTACTACGGCCAGGGCCGGCCGGTCAACCTGGCCCGCGCCCTGGGCCTGTACCTCGAGGCGGCCGGGCGCGGCGACGCCGAGGCCCAGTTCATCGCCGGCGGCATGCTCCATCGCGGCCTGGGCACGGACCCGGACCGGCGCGGCGCTTTTCGCTGGCTGCTGGCGGCGGCGGAACAGGGAAGGAGCAGCGCGGAGTCCCTGTACCTGATCGGCAGCGGCTATTTCCGCGGCAGCGTGGTGCCGCAGAATTTCCTCGAGGCCAGGGCCTGGCTCGACCGGGCGGCGGGCGAGGGCAGCGTGCCCGCCTGCACGGATCTCGCCTACCTGCTCTACAACGGTCTCGGCGGTGGGCAGGATTACCCGCGGGCGCTGCAGCTTTACGAACAGGCGGCCCGGCGGGGCGACGTGCTCGCCCAGGCCAACACCGGCCTGATGTACGCGACCGGCACGGGCACGGCAACCGACCGGGCGCGCGCTTACGCCTGGTACGCGCTGGCCGCCAGCCGGGGCAATACCTTCGCGGCCGTCAGCCGCAACCGGCTCATGACCGATATGAGCTGGGAGGAGTTGAACCGGGCCCAGGCCGTTGCCGTGGACCTGTACCGGGAGATCGAAGAGCTGCCGCCGCGGCCGGCGGCAGCCGAAATGGGCACACCGGCCGCGACCGCACCCTAGCAGGATGTCGGACTTTCGGGAGCGATGATCCGTAATGCACTGATTTTAGGTGTTTTTGTGTTTTCGCCCCGGCCTAAAGCCAAATCGTAAAACAACGGAAATTCAGTTATTTGAAATACTTGA
>JAGODN010000228.1 GCA_017998195.1 Desulfobulbus sp.
CACCTGTACAACTCGACCTCCACCCTGCAGCGTGACGTGGTCTTCAAGATGGACCGCCGGGAGATCATCGCCCTCGGAGTCAAGGGTGCCCGGCTCATCCGCGAACAGGCCCGGGACAGTGACGTGCGCGTACGCTACGAGTACTCGCCCGAGAGCTTCACCGGCACGGAACTGGATTTCGCCCTGGAGATCTGCGAGGCGGTGATGGAGGTGTGGGAGCCGACCCCGGCGACCCCGGTGATCATCAACCTGCCGGCCACGGTGGAGATGTCCACCCCGAACATCTACGCCGACCAGATCGAGTGGTTCTGCCGCCACATGAAGAACCGCGACTGCGCCATCATCAGCGTCCACGCCCACAACGACCGGGGCGAGGCGGTGGCGGCCACCGAACTGGCGCTCATGGCCGGCGCCGACCGGGTGGAGGGCACCTTGTTCGGCAACGGCGAGCGCACCGGCAACGTGGACATCGTCACCCTGGCGCTCAACATGTTCACCCAGGGCGTGGACCCGAACCTGGATCTCTCGCGCATCAACCGGGTGATCAACGTCTACGAGCGCTGCACCAAGATGAAGGTCCACCCGCGCCACCCCTATGCCGGCGAACTGGTCTACACAGCCTTCTCCGGCTCGCACCAGGACGCCATCAACAAGGGTATGAGCGCTGTGGAACTCACCGAAAGCGGCCTGTGGGAGGTGCCCTACCTGCCCATCGACCCCCAGGACGTGGGCCGCACCTACGAGTCGATTATCCGCATCAACAGTCAGTCGGGCAAGGGCGGGGTGGCCTACATCATGGACCACGAGTTCGGCTTCAAGCTGCCCAAGGAGATGCAGCCGGGATTTGGCCGGGTGATCCAGGAGGTGACCGACGCCCACGGCGACGAACTCTCCCCGGAGATGATCTTCCACGCCTTCGAGCGGGAGTACCTGCACAACCCCAACGGCTTTCACCTCAAGTCGTTCAACGTGCTCAAGCGCCATTTCGACCGGGACGAGGAGGCCTCGCAGGCCGAGATCGAGGCGGTGGTGGTGGTCAGGGGCGAGGAACGCACCGTTCACGCCGTGGGCAACGGCCCGCTGGACGCCTTCTGCTCGGCCCTGCGCGAGGGGCTCGGGCTCAGGTTCGCCCTCCACGCCTACCACGAGCACGCCCTCACCCGGGGCAGCGGCGCCAAGGCGGTGAGCTACATCGAGATCCTCGACGCGGACGAGGAGAGCTGGTGGGGCGCCGGCGTGGACACGGACATCATCGTCGCCTCGATCAAATCACTGCTCAGCGCCCTCAACCGCTCGAGCGGCAAACGCAAAAAGGAGTGAGTCATGCACAGCTATCGAAAACTGTTCCTGTTCTGCGGGCTGTCCCTGCTCGCGGCCCTGCCCGCCATGGCCGAGGAGATCGGCCGGGTGAGCACCACCTTCAAATTCGTTGGCGCCAATGACAAGATCGTCATCGAGGCCTTCGACGACCCGGACATCGCCGGCGCCACCTGCTACGTCAGCCGGGCCAAGACCGGCGGCGTCAAGGGGGCGATCGGGGTGGCCGAGGACACCTCGGACGCCTCCATCAGCTGTCACCAGACCGGGCCGATCACCCTGCCGGAGCGGGTCGCCTCGGGCAAGGACGACGGCCGGGAGGTGTTCAAGAAATCCGCCTCCCTCCTGTTCAAGAAGGTGCAGGTGGTGCGCTTCTACGACAAAAAGCGTTCGACCCTGGTCTACCTGACCTACAGCGACCGGATCATCGAGGGCTCGCCCAAGAACTCGATCTCCGCCATTGTCCTGCCCCAGGCGATCCGGGGCGGGGTGCCGGCGGTGCAGGGGAACTGAACCGTGTCCCCCCAGCCGGGGCCGCCGCGGGCGACCCCGGCTGTTTTTTTCCCCATCTCCCGGCCGTCCGGCCGCCCCGCTTCCTCCCCCTCGAAAAACAATCTGCAAAACCTCGTAAATTTGCGAGCTGTCAGGGTGTCGGCGCTCTGGTTTATAGAGCCCTGAACCCGGGCAATCCCGAACCGCGGAGACGTGCGGACACGGCATGCCCGACGGGCCTGCACCGGGATTGACAGAGGCTACGCAACCATCAAGAGAGGGAGAAAGGGATGAACAACGGGAAAATGAAGAAAATACTGGCGTGCGGCCTGTTCCTGTCCGCACTGGCGGGCACCCAGGCGCTGGCCGCGGACCAGCCGGCGGGCGGGGAGAAAATGAAGGGCGCCAGCGGCACGCCGGTCAACTCGGCCATCAGCGGCGGCTCCATCGTGCCCAAGGGCATGTTCCTCAACGCGCTCAACTTCTCCTACCGGGACAAGGACAGCATCGAGGACGACAACGGCAAGGGCGCGCGCACCATGGAGCAGTCCATCTACCTGCTCAAACTGCGCTTCAGCCCCTGGGAGCGGGTGGAGATCGCCTTTGTGCCCGGCTATGTCCACAACGAGTTGGACAGCTTCGGGCCCATGGGTTCGGCCACGGTGGACGGGCCCACGGATTTCGCCCTGGGCGCCACCTACATGTTTTGGACCGAGCGGGCCGGCAACCCCTTTGACGCTGCCATCACCCTGGGCACCAACATGCCCACCGGCCAGAACGGCATCGATCACCCGGCGGGCAACGATGTCTGGTCCTTCAACACCAAGTTCGGCATCACCAAGCGCTGGCACCCCAATCACCGCATCGACTGGGATGCCGGCGTGGTCCAGCCGACCGAGACCGGCAACCAGGGCGTGCGCAAGGATACCGTCTGGGCGACCACCGGCAGCTACCACTACGTGTTCAATCCCAATTTCGACATCGGCGTCGAGTTCACCCTGGAGAACGGTGACGACTGGGAGCGGGACGGCGTGAACATGAAGAACGGCTACACCGAGATGTACGTCGGTCCGACCGCCAACTACGTGATGCCGCAGTGGAGCATGTGGTTCGGCGCCGGCCTGTTCTTCCCGGTGCTGCGGGACTACGACATCCCCACCGCCTCGGACGACGTGCGCGTGGAATTGAAGCTCGGCAAGGTCTGGAGCTGGTAAGGACCGCGCCAACGGTCGCTCGCGAATCAACCAATCTCAGGAATCGTGCTGCCCGGGGGCGGCAGCGCGGTGGATACAGCGCCAGCCCCTGTTTTTCTCCTTCCTGCCCGGGTGTCCGCCCGGGCAGTTTTTTTTTGGCCCGCCGCAGGACGTTCCGCTTACTTGATGCCGTGCTTGACCGCAAAGCGCATCAGGTCGGCCGAGCTTTTCAGTCCCAGGGTCTCCATGATGCTGTACTTGTGAAATTCCACGGTGCGCGAGGAGATGCCGAGGACCGCCGCCGCCTCCTTCACCGACACGCCCTCGGCAATCAGCTGCAGCACCTCGCGCTGGCGGGTGGTTAGCCGCGCCAGCCCGTCCTGCTCCTCACCGCGGGGGTGGTTGCGCTGGTAGGCGAGCAGCTCGCCGGGCGAGCAGCGGGGTGATGTAGGTCTGCCCCTTGAGAGCGCTTTTGATGGCGGTGAGCAACTCCGACGGGGCCGAGTGCTTGAGCACGTAGCCCGCGGCCCCGGCCTCGAAGGCGCTGGCTGCGTAGGCGACATCCATGTGCATGGTGAGAAAGACCACGGCCACGTCGGGGTTCTTCTTCTTCAGCTGACGCACCGCCTCGATGCCGTTGAGCAGCGGCATACTCACGTCCGCCACCACCACGTCCGGCATGAGCCGGTCCGCGGCCTCGAGCAGGGCCCGGCCGTCCTCGACGATGCCTACCAGGTCGTAGTCCAGCTCGAGCAGGCCGCGCAGTCCCTCGGCCACCATGCGGTGGTCATCGGCCAGCAGGATTCTTGGCTTTTTCATGGTCCCCCCTGAAGAGCGGCACGGACAGGTCGATCACCGTGCCGTGCCCCGGTTCGGATTCAACGGTGAACTCGCCGTGGACGAACTGCACCCGCTCGCGCATGCTGGCCAGGCCGATGCCCGGGGTGTGCCGGGCGCATTTCGGCTCGAAGCCGACGCCGTCGTCCTCGATGGTCGCCTGCAGGCGCGAACCGCGGGGCTGCAGGTAGATGTCCACGTGGCGGGCACGGGCGTGCTTGGCGATGTTGCGCAGCCCCTCCTGGATGACCCGGTAGACGCAGAGCGCGGTCTGCGGGTCGATGTCCTCCGGCACCGGCTCGAAATGACAGTCCACCTCGATCTCTTCCCGGTCGGCGAAATTCCGGCAGAGCGCGTTGAGCGCGCGCTCCAGGCCGAGATCCTTGAGGATGGCCGGGTGCAGTTCCCGGGAGAGGGCGTGGATGTCGTCGGAGAGATTGATCAGCTGCGTTTTCACATGGACGATCCGCTCCCGCAGGGGCGACTCGCTCCGCTCGGCCTGGATCTCCAGGGTGCCGGTCTCGATGGCAAGCGCGGCCAGCCGCTGGGCGTAGTCGTCGTGGAATTCGCGCGACAGCCGGCTCAGTTCCTCCTCCTGGGAGGAGATGAGGCGGCCGGCCAGGGTCTGCAGTTCGCGCTGGCTCTGGCGCAGGGCCTCTTCCGCCAGCTTGCGGTGGCGCAGGTTGACGATCAGGCCGACGATCAAGAGCGTCTGGAAGACGAGCAGCAGGGCCACGCCGATGATCACCTGCTTGTACTCGTCCCACAGGGTGGCCTCGCGAAAGAGGATCGAAGCCTGGTCGGGCACCAGGCCCTCGTCGATGGCATGGCGCTTGAGTTGGCGCCAGTCGTAGAGGGT
>JAGODN010000229.1 GCA_017998195.1 Desulfobulbus sp.
GCTCACCCGCTCGGCCGGGCAGTGACGGCGGATGCGATCGTAGGCGGCCAGGGTGAACCGCTTGAGCAGGTCCGTGGGGATGTCCCAGCGCGGCTCGTTGAGCGCCTCGATCCCGTGCAGGGCCGGGTGGTCGGCGTAGCGCTCGGCCAGGCGTTCGAGCACGTCCAGGGTATGGTCGATGTAGGCCTCGTCCGTGTGCCACTCGCACACCCCGAGGATGCCGCCGTTGTCAAAGCCGTTCTGGCAGCCCGGGGCGGCATGCAGGTCGAGCACCACCCGCAGCCCGAACTCCCCGGCCCACTGGAACACCTGGTCGACGATGGCCACGCCGCCGACCACGAACGGATGGCGGTTCTCGCCGTAGCTGCGGTGGTAGGGGTAGTCCGGGCCGAACAGCCAGTGGCCCACCGGCAGCCGCACCGCGTTGATGCCGGTGCGGGCCAGCCAGGCGAAGTCGTCGCGGGTGATGAAGGTCTGCCAGTGGTGGTGCAGCCGCCGGGTGGCCTCCTCATGTCCCAGTTCGGCGCACCAGGTGGTTTCGTCCGTGGCCGCGAGGTCCGCGAACAGGCTCGGGGTGATCCATTTTTCCAGGAGCAGCCAGCCGCCGAGGTTGACGCCGCGCAGCCGGGCGCCCGGCACGGGCAGGGTGGGGGGGGTGGTCATGGGAACCTCCTTGCGGGGTTACAGGGCCAGCTGGCGCGTGTGCATGGCCGCGCCGTTGACCAGGTGGGTGATGGTGAGCAGGGCCGACTCGGGCAGTTGCTCCGTGATCAGGCGCAGCATCCTGGCCTCGTCCTCCGGGTCGAGGGCGTCGAAGGCCTGCTGCAGGAAGATCCACTGCGGCCGGTTGAGCAACAGCCGCACCATGCCCAGCCGCTGCTGCTCGGCCACGGCCAGGATGTTGCCCCAGTTGCCGCGCTGGTCGAGCTGGTCGATGAGCCGCTCCAGCCCGGCGAGCCGCAGGGCCTCCTCGATCTGCTCGGTGGTGAACACCCGGCGCGAGGTGGGGTAGCAGATGGCGTAGCGCAGGGTGCCGGCGGGCAGGTGCGGCCGCGGCGGCATGAAGAACATCCGCCCCTTGCTCGGCAGCTCGATGACGCCGTGGCCCCACGGCCGGATGCCGGCGATGGCGCGGAACAGCCGGGCGCCGGTGAACACGTTGCCGGTGAGCAGCACCCGTTCGCCGGGCAGGATCTCCGTGTTCAGGTCGCGGGTGAGCACGGTGCCGTCGTAGCCGGTGAGGCTCAGGTCGCGGAAGGCGAGCATGGGCCGGTCCGCGGTCTTCAAGGCGATCCCCCGGCCCGGCTGGGCGAGCTGGGCGTCGATGGTGTCCAGGGCGGTGAGCAGGCCGAGCACGCGCTCCACCGAGGCGCGCCACTCGGCGATGGAGCCGGCGCTGTGCACCGGCCAGGAGAGGGCCGAGGCCATGTGCTGGAAGGCCTGGGCCGACTGCATGAGCGTGCCCAGGGTGATCCGGCCGAGGATGTAGCGGGGCGCGCAGACGAGCACCGGAAAGGCCATGGACAGCACCGAGTAGCCGGTGCCGAACATGAGGATGTTGCGCCAGGCCGTGGTCTGCTCGTCGAACACCTCGCGGATCCTGGTGAACAGTTCGCGGAACTGGTGGCGCTCGCAGTCCTCGGCGTGGATCAGGGCGATGGTCTGGCTGTTCTCCTGGGCCTCGAGCAGGCCGGCGCGGAAATTGGCCTCGGCCGACTGGCGGGCGTTGGTGGCGCCGGTCAGGGGCAGGCTGACCAGCCAGCCGAGCCAGGAGGCGAGCGCCGCGTAGACGATGGCGATCCACACCAGGTGGCCGTACACCGGGAAACGGACGAAGCCGAGGTCCAGCGTCACCACCCCGGAATGGGTCCACAGCACCCGGGTGAAGCCGACCAGCAGGAGCACGCTGTAGAACAGCGAATGCGCCAGCGACACCGCCGACTCGGTGGCCACGCGGCAGTCCTCGGCGATGCGGCCGTCCGGGTTGTCGTGGTCGCCGGGCATGTGGCTGATCAGGTAGTGGCGGCCGGAGCGCATCCAGCGGCTGAACACGTGCTCGGTGAGCCAGTCGCGCCAGGAGATGGTCAGGTTCCGCTTGACCACCAGGTGCGAGCCGGTGAGCGCCATGTCGGCCAGGAAGAGCAGCACCAGGAGCCCGGCCTGGGTGAGCAGGCCGGTCATGGAATGCTGCTCCAGGGCGTTGAACAGCCCGGCGCTCCACTGGGTGAGGAGCACGGCCATGACCATCTGCAGGACCGTGAGCGCCGCCAGCACCAGGACAGCCAGGCGGATCTTGACCTTGCGGGTCGAGTTCCAGAACTGCCGGGACAGCTGCAGAAAGCGGACAAAAAAATGGTTCGATGCGGGCATGGGCTCGGGGGGCGGGGGTGGGGGCTGCCGGCCGGACTGGTCAGGGTTCATGACGGTCGCCGCTTAAGGGTGGGCAGGGCGTCCAGGTGGCGGCGCACGGTGGCGCCGTCAAAGCCGTTCTCGCGGATCACCTCGCGGTAGAACCAGGCGCTCGGCTTGGGCGTGCGCGCGAAGGTGGCGCGGTCCACACCCACCAGGCCGAAGCGGGGCACGAACGAGGTCCACTCGTAGTTGTCCAAAAGCGACCAGTGGAAGTAGCCGCGCACGTCCGCGCCGCTGTCCATGGCCTCGTGCAGGGCCGAGAGGTGCAGGGCCAGGTAGACGATGCGAAAGCGGTCGTCGTCCGCGGCGCAGCCGTTTTCGGTGAGGTACACGGGCCGGTCGCTGAGCCGCTCCACCGCCGCGATCAGCCCCTCGGGGTACATCTCCTCGAGGTAGAAATCCATGGGGATGAGGCGCAGGCGCTTGTGGCGGAAGGGCTGGCCCTTGAGGTCGGCCTGGCGGCCGTCGATCAGCCGGCGGGTGTAGTAGTTGATCGCCCAGCAGTCGAGCGCGCCCCTGACCTCCGGGTCGTACTCGGCGTCCGCGCCGGGGAAGACGAGTTCGCCGGTGCGCAGGGCATGGAAGAAGAACTCGTTGGTGGTCCAGTCGGCCCGCTCGGCCAGCTGGCGGTCGAGCGGGTCGTGGCAGCGGCGCGGCATGTAGTGGACATAGGCGTGGGCGCTGCTCACCGGCGCGGCCGAGTACCGGCGGATCAGGTGATAGCCCAGGGCGTGGACGCGCAGCATGGCGAAGCGGATGGCCGCGACCTCCGGGCCGGCGGCGAGCCCGCCCCAGTGGTTGAACTCGTTGATCACGCACCAGCCGCTGACAGACGGGGCGATCTTTGGTACGAGGAAGTTGAGGTGGCGTTCGAACAAGCGGCGGTTGTCCGCCTTGGCGAACCCGCCCAGCCGCTCGAACCAGAGCGGGTGGGTGAAGTGGTGCAGGGTGACGAACACGCGGATGCCGCGGGCGGTGAGGCGGTCGAGCAGGTCGCGGTAGTGGTCGAGCGCGGCCTGGTCCCGGCGCCCTTCTTCAGGCTCGATCCGGCTCCACTCGATGGACATGCGGTAGCCCTGGTGGCCGAGCGTGGCCAGCAGGTCCACGTCCTCGCGGTAGCGGCGGTAGTGGTCACAGGCCCGGCCCGAGGGCTCGCGCATCCGGCCCTCGCTGTCCGGCCCGGCACAATCCGGCTGCTGCTCGCGGTGCCAGGCCTGGCTGTGGATGTTGTCGCCCTCGATCTGGTGGCCGGCGGTGGCGCTGCCCCAGAGGAACCCCTCGGGAAAGCGGATGGCCGGCAGGCTGAACACATCGTACATGCGGATGCTCCCGGATAGACCCGGCGGACCGGGGTCGCGATCGGCCCCGCACCGTCAGTACCTATAAAAAAAAGGCAGCGCAGTCAACCCCTTCGACCTGTTCCCGCCACTTTGCCGGTCCCCGGCGGGCCGGGTTGCATCGATTTCCCGGAGCCCCCCATGTCCTGGCCGATCCTTGCCCTGGTCTGCGCCCTCTGCCAGGCGCTCGCCGACGTGCTCACCCGCAGATTCCTCTCTGCCTGCACCGCCGCCGAGGTGGTGGTGGTGCGTCTCGGCCTGACCGCGATTCTGCTCCTGCCGCTAATGGCGCTCCGGCCGCCGGCCCTGCCGGATCCTGCCTTCTGGGGCTGGGTCGGCCTGGCCCTGCCGCTGGAACTGCTCGCCATGGTCCTGTACATGACCGCCATCCAGGTGAGCCCGCTGGCCCTGACCCTGCCGTACCTGGCCTTCACGCCGGTGTTCAGCGCGCTCTTCGGCTGGCTGGTGCTCGGTGAACAGGTGTCCCTGCGCGGCCTGGGCGGGGTGCTGCTGGTGGTGGTCGGCACCTGGGCGCTCAACCTGGAGCGGCCCGAGGCCGGGCAGGCCCGCTCCTGGCTGGCGCCGCTCGTTGCCATCGGCCGGGAGCGGGGTTCGCGGCTCATGCTCGGCGTGGCCCTCATCTACAGCCTCACCTCGGTACTCGGCAAGGGGGCGCTGCAGCACCTGCCGGCCACCGTCTTCGGGCCGTTCTACTACGGCCTGCTCGGCCTGTGCACCGTGGCCTTCTTCAGCTGGCGCGAGCCCCGGGCCGTGCGTTGCCTGTGGCGGCCGTCCTGGCCGCAGGTTCTGATCGCCGTGTTCTCGGCCGGCATGGTGCTCACCCATTTCCTCGCCATCGAACAGGTGCAGGTGGCCTACATGATCGGGCTCAAGCGCACCAGCATCCTCCTGGGCATCCTCCTG
>JAGODN010000230.1 GCA_017998195.1 Desulfobulbus sp.
GGCCTGCGCAGGAGCCGGTGGCGGACCAGGTCCCGGCTGACCAGGGTGCCGAACACCACCAGCCGCAGGGCCCGCGGCAGGAGCCACACCGCCAGCACGACCAGGACCAGGGCGAGCAGCTGGCCGAGCAGGGTGCCCGCCAGGCCAAGCAGCAGCACGGCGACAGCCGTCTTGGCCACGACGAGCAGGGAGTCGAGCAGGGAGGAGGGGGAGAGCAGGATGAGCACGTTGCCGGCCTGGGCCAGCACCCAGACCGCGGCGTAGAGAACCAGGGCGGCGCACCCGGCAACGAGGGCGGCAAGCGTTCCCGGTGCGGCTGCGGCCGCAGGCGCACCGGCCCAGGCCGCAGGCACGAGGCAGTCCGCCGCCTGCGTGCCGAGGGCCTGCAGGCCGCTGAAATCACCGTTCGCAAAGGCGCTGGCCAGCACCGCCAGGGCGAGCAGGCCGCTCAGGTTTTTTTCGAGCAGGGTTTCCAGTGCGTCCAGCGGCACCACCAGGAGCTTGGGCAGGGCCACCTTGCTCGAATCCTTGAGGAAGACGAGGCCAAGGAGCACGGCCGCCGGGCCCCAGAAGCGGGGCGAGGCGTGCCAGGGCAGGGCGGGCCGGTCAGCCTCCGCCGCCGTGAGGTAGCGGCCGGCGCCGAGCAGGACCACGCCGAGCAGCGGGCTGATCGCCACCCCGGTGGTCAGGGTCAGCTCCCGGGCGAGTCGCTCCCCCTGGCGGAGTGCGTCGCCCATCCCGGCGGGGTGGGCCGGCGCGGTCGTCTGTGCGCACGCGACCCGCACCGGCCCGGCCAGCACGACCAGGAGCAGGATGGCGAGCAGGCGCATGGTCCGCGCCATTCCTTCGCCTCTCAGGCTCCGGGTTCCGTCCAGACCCGGCGGCGCACCTGGGCCTCGTCCTCGGGCCGCATCACCCGGCAGGCTAGCACGCCCTCGGGGAAGGAGCCGTAGACGGCCTGGCGCGGAACCTGCAAGGTGCCGTCGTCGTCCAGCCGGACCATGGCGACCACGTCGCCGCCGTTGCCGAGGGTGAGTTCGCAGGGGATCATGCGCATGGGGTCCGCTCCCGCCGTGTGCAGGCGTGTCAGCTGGTTTTCTCGCCCTGTTCCGGGCTGATCGAGGACTGGCTCTTGAATTCGGGCATCTGGGTGGTGTGCTCGAGCAGGGACGGCGGGCCGTTGAGGGCGTCGAGGATGCCCTGGTCGCGCTGGTACAGGTCGGGCATGAACCGCACCTGGCCGTTTTCGGCGTTGGCGGTCAGGTACATGAGGAAGATGGGCAGCGGCTTCTTGAGGAAGATGGTCGAGGTCTTGCCGCTGGCCAGAACCTGGTCGAAGCGGGCCGCGGTGGTCGGGTTGGCGGGGTCGTTGGCGATGAGCATCTTGCCCAGGTCGAGCGGGTTCTGCACCCGGATGCAGCCGTGGCTGAAGGCCCGCTGGGCCTTGTCGAACAGCGATTTGCTCGGCGTGTCGTGCAGGTAGACGTGGTACGGGTTGGGGAAGATGAACTTGATCAGGCCAAGCGAGTTGTCCGGGCCCGCATCCTGGCGCAGGGTGTAGGGCAGGCGCTTGCTCAGGTACTGGCCCCAGGGGACGGTGGCCGGGTTGATTTCCTCGCCGCTGGAGGTGAGCACGCGCAGTTTCTGTTTGGCCAGGTAGCCTTTCTCGGTGAGGATGCGCGGCACGGTTTCGTTCTTGAGGATGTCCGGCGGGATGGTCCAGGTCGGGTTGAGCACCAGGTAGGTGATGGCCGAGCGGAACACCGGGGTCTGGTTGAACGGTTCGCCGACCATCACCCGGGTTTTCCAGGCCAGCCGGTTCTGGTGGTAGTACTGCAGGTTGAAGCCGGCGATATCGATGACAATGCTCGATTCGGGCATGTCGTGCATCACCCACCGGGCCCGCTCCAGGTTGACGCGGATCTGGCTGATGCGGCCGGCGACCGGGATGTTCATGGCCGCCACGGTGGTCTTGCCGGCGACCCCGTCCGCTTCGAGATGGTGGCGCATCTGAAAGGCGCGAACCGCCGCCTCCACCGCTCCGTCGAACAGATCCGGGTCCGTGGCGTTGTGACCGGCCAGTTCACCGGTGACCGCCAGCCGCGCGCGCAGGGCCCGGACGCGGTCGTCCCGCATGCCCGGCTTCAGGCTGCGGCCGACCGGCACCGGCTGCCAGCCGCCGCTGCCGGCGATTTTCCGGTACCGGCTGAGCGCTTTCTTCAGGCTGGCGTAGGCCGGGTGGGCGGGCTCCAGTTCGTCCAGGGCCTTGCGCACGGTGGCGGTGCGCAAGGCGGTGAGGAAGGTGTCGATGAGCGAGGGCCGGGGGACGGGTGAGTCCAGGTTGAGCCGTTCCTCGACCTCGCGCGGGTTGACCTTGCCGTGGCGCTTGTGCTGGGCGAGCAGCATGAGCGCGTCGGAGAGCAGCAGGTCGTATTCGAGCAGCTTCGCCCGGGACGGGGCGGCCTCGAGTTCGTGGCCGTAGCGGCTGATGGCCTGCAGGTGGTAGTCGTCCGGGATCAGCCCCTCCTCGGCGCTGCCGGCGATGGCGGTGAGCAGCTGGGTGAGGTTGCGGTGGTCCGTCCACAGGGGCTGGAACTGGTTCTTGCGGTAGAGGTCGAGCAGCAGCCCGGCCGCATAGATCGTTTCGCCGCCGATCTTCCGTTCCTCGCCGAAATGGAGCTGTTCGAGCCGCTGCTGCACGAACAGCTGGCCCGGGTCTTCGCTGGCCACGGCCGGGGTGATGCACAGCAACAGGACAAGGAGGACAACCCAGCCCCGCAGGGGGACAGGGACAACGGGCGAAGGGCAAAAGACCATGATTTCCGCATCGGGGCTGGGGCGGCGGGCGGCCGCCGGTTGGGGCGTTGTTGCCTACGGCGGACAGAATACGGGAGAGGTGGACCGGTGACAAGCCCTAGTTGTCCTCAGCCGGGCGAAAAGGGCGGCTCCGTGCCGTTTTTCGGCCCGGCCTGTTCGTGTTTGACCGGGGTTCGCCGTTTGTGCTATCCTCTGGCCAATTGACCAGAACCAAGGAGCTGCCATGTCCCTGTCCGCTGTCTCGCCCGTGCTCGCCTGGTTTCTCCTGGGTATCCTGCTGTTCGCCCTGGAACTGGCCCTGCCCGGGATGATCGTCTTTTTCTTCGGGGTGGGCGCCTGGTGCGCGGCCCTGGCCGTGTTCCTTGTGCCCATGTCACTCGCCAGCCAGCTGCTGGTGTTCCTCGTCTCCAGCCTGGTGGCGCTCGTGCTGCTGCGCGCCACCGTGAAGAAGGTCTTCCTCGGCCGGGTGCTCGAGGTCGACGCCATGGAGCAGCCGCTCCCGCCCGGGGCCACCGGCGAGGTGATCGAGGACATCGTGCCGCCGGCGGCGGGCAAGATCAAATACGGCGGTTCGTTCTGGCGGGCCACCGCGGACCGGCCGATCCGCAAGGGCACGGTGGTGGCCATCATCGAGAAGAACAACCTGTCAATCAGGGTCCGCGCCGCGGACCCGGAGGGAGAAGCCTGATGGATAACATGCTGATCGGCGTTTTTGTCCTGGTCGTGTTTATCATTGTCGTCCTCGTCAAGACCGCGGTGGTGGTCGAGCAGCAGTACGAGTACGTGATCGAGCGGCTGGGCAAGTACCGCACCACCCTGGAGGCCGGGTTCCACATCCTCATCCCCTTCTTCGACAAGGTCGCCTACAAGCGGAGCCTCAAGGAGCAGTCCATCGACATCCCGGCCCAGACCTGCATCACCGCCGACAACGTCAGCATGGAGATCGACGGCTGCCTCTACCTGCAGGTGGTCAATTCCCGACTCTCGGCCTACGGCATCGACAACTATCACTACGCGGTGGCCCAGCTGGCCCAGACCAGCCTGCGCTCGGCCATCGGCAAGATCAGCCTGGACAACACCTTCGAGGCTCGCGAGAACCTCAACCAGCAGGTGGTCGACGCCCTGGACGAGGCCTCGCAGAACTGGGGCGTGAAGGTGCTGCGCTACGAGATCAAGGACATCCAGCCGCCCAAGAGCGTGCTCGAGGCCATGGAGAAGCAGATGCGGGCCGAGCGCGAGAAGCGGGCCGAGATCGCCAAGTCCGAGGGCGAGCGCCAGTCCACCATCAACCGCGCCGAGGGTGACCGGGCCGAGGCCATCGCCCGTTCCGAGGGTGAGAAGATGCGCCGCATCAACGAGGCCGAGGGGCAGGCCCAGGAGATCCTCAAGGTGGCCGAGGCCACCGCCGAGGGCATCCGCCGGGTGGCCCAGGCCCTGAGTTCGCCCGGCGGCCAGGACGCCGCCAACCTCGAGGTGGCCAAGAAGTACCTCGACCAGTTCGGCAAGCTGGCCAAGGAGAACAACACCATGATCCTGCCGGCCAACCTGACCGACGTCTCCGCCATGGTGGCCACGGTCATGTCCACCCTGGACCACACCCGCAAGAGCGACACGCCGCGCGTCCAGGCCCCGGCCTGAGCCCGGTTTGCGCCCGCGCCGGGAGAACGGTCATGTGGGATGAGCGCTACGATACCGCCGAGTATCTCTACGGCACCGCGGCCAACGATTTCCTGGCGGCGATGATCGACCGCATCCCGGCCGGCCGGGTACTCTGCCTGGCCGAGGGCGAGGGCCGCAACGCGGTCTGGC
>JAGODN010000231.1 GCA_017998195.1 Desulfobulbus sp.
CCGGTGTTCATGGTGTTCAGCGCCCGGGTGGGCGCGATCAGCCGGCGGGCCTTCGAGAAGAACCGGCGCTATGCGGTGCTCGCCATCGCGATTCTGGCCGCCATGCTCACCCCGACCCGGACCTGGTGAACATGGCGCTCATGGGGGGGCCGCTCTATCTGCTCTACGAGTCCGGGATCCTGCTCATCCGCCTGTTCAAGCTGGACAAGGCGGACAGTGTTCAGGACACGAAACTCCTCTCGGAGGAATCGTGACCGCGCGGGGCGGCGCCGGGGCGACCGGGTTGCACCGGGAGAACCGCGACCCGTCTGGGTGGCGGTCCGGCCGGTTTTTTTTGCTGGAAGGGGAGGGGATTCTTGGCAGGGTATGATGACAGGAGAGTGCAGGGGGGGCGCGGCCGGCAGGACGACCGGAACGCGGACCGCTGGCCGCTCTGGGTTTTCGGACTGGTGGTGGCCGTGCTGCTGCTCCTCTGGGTGGTGTTCGCCCCGGGCCGGGGGTACTACCACTTCCGGAAAATGCAGCGCGAGATCGACATGCTGGCGGCGGAGAACAGCCGCCTCGAGGCCAGGAACCTGGAATTGTCCGAGGACATCAGGCGGCTCAGGTCGGACGAGGCCTACATCGAGGAGATCGCCCGCCAGAAGCACGGTCTGCTGAAAAAGAACGAGACGGTCTACGAGTTCAAACCCCGCGCCCGGAAGGAGTGAGGGCTGACCCCGGTTGCGGGCGGTTGGTGGCGGGCCGCACGGGCCCGGCGGTCAGGCTCAGGAGAAACCCGACCGGTGGGCACAGGGGCCTGCGGGTCGGGACGCGGCCGGCGAGCCCTGGCCGCCGACCCGGAAACTGCCGGCGGAGAGCAGCTTGGTCACTTCGGTGCCGCCGCAGTGGGGGCAGGTGACCTGGTCGTCGCTGGTGGAGACTTTCAGGAATTCGAACGGGCGGCCGCAGGTGCGGCAGGAGTATTCAAAAAGAGGCATGACCGGCTCCGGTTCCGCTCCGCCGCGCGGAGGGGTGCTGTTGGTGGGGGCGCGAAAAGAGTAAGGAGCGGGAGCGAATTTGTCAGCTGAAAAAACACAGGACAGGGACGGGAACGGCCCGGAGACAACCCCGGGCGGACACCCCGCGGCGCTGGCTTCCCTGGCCGCGGCGCTCGGCGCCCGTCTGCGCTTGCAGCAACGGCTGGGCCTGCGGGCCTATCCGGCCACGCCGGCGCTGCGCCGATTTCTCGCCGCCCCGGGGCAAGCGCGCCGGGAGCAGACCCCGGCCGCAGCCCGGCCACCGGTGCAAGCCGCGGCCCGCCCGCCCGCCGGCCCGGTGGACCGCACCGGCGGGCTGGACGGCCTGCGCCGCGACCTCGAGGCCTGCACCCTCTGCGGACTGGCCGCCTGCCGCCAGGGGCTGGTCTGCGGTGCGGGCGGTTCGTCCGTGCGGCTGCTGTTCGTCGGCGACTGGTCCCGGCAGGACAGTCCGTTCTCGGCGGCGCAGGTTTTCGGCGCGGCCGAGGACGCCATGCTGGGCAACATGGTGCGGGCCATGGGGCTGGCGCCTGCCGAGGTGTACGTGACCAACGCGATCAAGTGCTGCCCGCCGACCGAGGTGGATCCGGGCGAGGCGAGCCGGACCCTCTGCCAGGCCCACCTGCGCCGGGAGATCGATCTGGTCCGGCCCATGATCGTCTGCGCCATGGGCGAGGTCGCGGCTCGCTCGGTGCTGGGCCAGGACGGATCGCTGGTGCGCCTGCGCGGCCGGTTCCATCCCCTTGGCGGTGACGAAGGCCGGGTGTCCGCCGTGCAGGTGGCGGTCACCTATCACCCCCGCTTGCTGCTCGACCATCCGGACCTGAAAAGAGCCGCCTGGGAGGATCTGCAGATGGTGCAGCGCCGCCTGCGCGGTTCGGCACAGCGGCGCGGCTGAAACCGGCGCACGGTCGGCGCCCGCGCCGCACCCCCCGCGCTCCCCGCCGCTTGGGGCAACATCGACAACGCATCTTCACGGGAGGCGCGCATGGCCGTACATGAAATCACCCACCCCCTGGTTCGCCACAAACTCGGCCTGCTGCGCGAGCGGGACATTTCCATCAAGGATTTCCGGGAACTGGCGTCCGAAGTGGGCATGCTGCTCGCCTACGAGGCGACCAGGAACCTGCCGGTGGAGCGGGTGACCATCGACTCCTGGGCCGGGCCGATCTCCGTGGACCGGATCAAGGGCAAGAAGATGACCATCGTGCCCATTCTGCGCGCCGGCCTGGGCATGATGGACGGGGTGCTCAAGGCCATGCCCACTGCCCGGGTGTCGGTGGTGGGGCTGTACCGGGACGAGCAGACCCTGCAGCCGGTGACCTATTTCAAGAAACTGGTGCAGGACATCCACCAGCGCCAGGCCCTGATCCTCGATCCCATGCTGGCCACCGGCGGCACCCTGGTGGCGGTGATCGACATGCTCAAGGCGGCCGGCTGCCGGGACATCATCGGCATCTTCCTGGTCGCCGCCCCGGAAGGCATCCGCAAACTGCAGGCGGCCCACCCGGAGGTCGACATCTACGTCGCCTCGGTGGACGAGCGCCTCAATGAGGACGGCTACATCCTGCCCGGCCTGGGCGACGCCGGCGACAAGATCTTCGGCACCCGTTAGGCGGCCACGGCCGGGTGGTCCGGCCGCTCACGACTTGGTGCGGCCGGTGACGAACAGTTCAAAGAGTTTCTCGAACACGAAGGGGATGGCCGAGGCCTGGGCATTGGCCGAGCCGGCATAGGCCCTGGTCAGTTCAAAGGCGCGCTCGAAGGCCTGTTCGTGTTCGCTCCGGCTGTTTTTTTTGAGAATGTTGATCAGTTCTTCGGCAACAAAATCTTCCATGTCGGCTCCGGTAAGGATGGGTGGGCGGGGCGGGCTGCGGCCGGCGGCATGATAGAACCAATGGCGCCCGCCTCCAAGAGGTTTTTTGGGCGCGGCGGCCGTCTCCCGCGGCAACAGTCGCACGCACCCCGGCCGCGGCGGGAATCACCTTGACCCTGCGGGGGCGGTTTGTTACTACCTGCACCCGTGGCCGATCCGTGTACGCCGGCGCCGTGGCGGTCGCCGGCGGGCACCCCTCCTCCCCCTTCAGCAGACGGCATGATGGATACGATGCAACTCTCCTTCGCCCGCCGTTGTGTCAGCGACATGATCAACGGCCTGAGCATCGGTCTCAGCCATTTTTCAGGAGCGAGCCGGGCCGCGGTCATCTTCGCGCTCGAACCCGACAGCCCGATGTTCATCTGCGACCCGCAGAACCTGCTCAAAGGGCATGAGCCCATCTTCAGAGCCCTGTACGTGGACAGCCGGAAGTGGCGGGAAAACGTGCGGGTGGGACGCGACCGCAAAAAGTTCGCGGAGATCGTCCCGGTCAAGGATCTCGGCCTGGCCGGCCTGCTCTCCCAGGGCGGCTATTCCGGGGCGGTGTTCTTCCAGCAGTGGTTCACCGAGCATCACCCGGACCTGTGCAGCACCGGGCCCACCGAGTGCTGGCTCGAGCACGCGGTGTGGCGCTTCTCCCACGACCTGGCCAACGACCAGGATCTCTACACCGGTATCTCCGGCTACTTCCTGCTGGAATATGCCAAGCATGCGGTGCGCGACCACGTCATCGACCAGATGAACCGGCTGCTCGGCTGGGACAGCCAGGTGCGCATCTACCCAGTGATCGACGCCATCCTGATGATCTCCGAGACGCGCGAGGAGGGATCCTGGCCCGAGGGGCGACTGCTCTTCGTCGACCCCGGGATGGTCGACCAGGTCAACTTCCTGGTCCGCTTCCAGGAGGGGGGGCGGCCGCAGCTGGCCAACCACAAGCATGTGCGCAAGCTGCTGTTGACCGTCGAGCACTCGGGCCGCTACCTGGTGAGCGACGGCCGCGCCATCCTCGGCATCAGCGACGACAGCCTGCCGCCCTTTTCCGTGTGCGCCGATTTCCGCGGCCGCTACGGGTTTCTCAAGGTGAACCGCACCAAAGTGTGCAGCTTCGCCGACGGCCGCTTCAGTTCCACCACCTACCAGGCGAAGCTGGTGCAGCTGGAGGAGTTGCTGCTCGAGTCACACCTGGACGATTCCGCCGGCACCTTCATCTTCAAGGTGGTCACCAGCCTGGTCCACCACTCCCAGAGCCGCAAGCACGGCTCTACCATCGTCGTCGATCTCAACCCGCAACCGGTGGCCATCTCCGGCCAGGTGCTGTCGCCGCCGCTCGACCTGCGCAAACCCTACATGCTCAAAATGGCCAAGTCGCTCGCCAAGGTGGACGGGGCCCTGCACATCGGCGCGGACCTGCACCTGCACGGTTTCGCCTGCCTGCTCGACGGGCGCTCGTTCCAGGGGGAGGACCTGGCCCGGGGGGCACGCTACAACTCGGCCCTGCGCTTCACCGCCGAGCACCCGAACATCATCGTCGTGGTGGTCTCCTCGGACCGGCCGGTGAGCGTGATCCACCAGGGGGTGGATGTGCACGGCACCTGCTCCTGGGACCGCAAGACCGGCTGCCTCTACGACCTGGAACGGCTCGACCACTGGGTCGGGCAGTGATGGCCGGTTCGCGGCTCAGGCCCCGCGCACCAGGTCCTTGATATCCGGTCTGCCCTGCTG
>JAGODN010000232.1 GCA_017998195.1 Desulfobulbus sp.
GTGCATGGAACTGGCCCTGCGCCGGGCCGACCTGACCCCGGCGGACATCACCATCGTCAACACCCACGCCACCGGTACCCGCCAGGGCGATGTCGAGGAATGTCGGGCCCTGCGTGAGACCTTCGCAGCCTGCCCGGCCACCTGGATCAACAACACCAAGTCGAGCATCGGCCATGCCATGGGCGCGGCCGGGGTGCTCGAACTGGCCGGCAACCTGCCGTCGTTCACCGACAACCTGGTGCATCCGACCATCAACCTCGACCACCTCGATCCGGACTGCGCCCTGCCCGGCCTGGTTGCCCGGGAGCCGCGCGAGGTGGAGCGGGTCGACGCCATCCTCAACAATTCGTTCGGCATGCTCGGCATCAATTCGGTGGTGGTGGTGGAGAGATTTGTGGCAAACTGAGCCGTCGTATGGTAACTGTCCGGACTTTTCGGGCAGTCTTTTTTTTCATTATCCTGAGGACCTGTTGTATGAGCCGTGACGAAATCAAGGACGTTATCCTTGAAATCATAGAAGATATCGACGAGGAGGCGGATCTCGCCAGCCTCGATGCCAACGCCCCCCTGCGGGACCAGCTGGACCTGGATTCCATGGACTTTCTCGACATCGTCATGGAACTGCGCAAGCGCTACAAGCTGCAGATCCCGGAAGAGGAATACCCGCAACTGGCCACCCTGGCCAGCTGCGTCAACTATCTCGAGCCCAGGCTGCAGCACGTCTGATGTCCCTCCAGGGGGACCGCGCCCGGCCCGTGCCCGTGCAATCCGCTCCCCGGGCCGGCGCGCATGGCTGACTTTCAGCTCATCATCATCGGCGGCGGCCTCTCCGGGCTGGCGGCCGGCATCCGCGCCGCCCGTTTCGGCCGGAAAACCCTCATCCTCGAGCAGCATGCCCTGCCGGGCGGCCTGAACTCCTACTACCTTCGCCAGGGCCGCCTGATCGAAACCGGCCTGCACGCGATGACCAACTTCGCCGCCCCGGGCGACAAGCAGGCCCCGCTGAACCTGCTGTTCCGGCAGCTGCGCATGTCGCGCCGCAGTTTTGCGGTGCGCGAGCAGCTCGGCTCCGAGATCCGTTTCCCCGGCCGGACCCTGCGTTTCACCAACGACCCGGCGGTACTCGCCGCCGAGGTGGCCCGGGAGTTTCCCGCCAGCGCCGACCGCTTCGTCCGCCTGCGCCGGGCGATCGGCGCCTGCGACCCCTTCCGGCCGGGGCCCTGGCGTTCCGCCCGGCAGTTTGTCGCCGGGATTCTCGGCGAGCCCGAACTCGAGGAGATGCTCCTGCTGCCGCTCATGGTCTACGGCAACGCCGAGGAAGAGGACATGGACCTGCGCCAGTTCGTGATCATGTTCCGGGCGGTGTTCGAAGAGGGGTTCTTCCGGCCCGCCGGCACCATCCGCGACTTCCTCGACCAGCTCGTCCGCCAGTACCGGGACTTCGGCGGGGAGCTGCGGTTGCGCTGCCCGGTGGCGGAGATTATGGTCCGCGACGGCCGGGCAGTGGGGGTGCGGCTCGAGGACGGCACGGAGCTGACCGCCGAGGACGTGCTCTCCACCGCCGGCATCCCGGAAACCATCCGTTTGTCCGGCTGGCCGGAGGCGCCGGCCGAGTACAGCGGCCGGATGAGCTTCATGGAAACCGTGAGCGTGCTGCCGCGGCCGCAGGTGGAAGCGACCATGGGCAGCCGCACCATCGTCTTCTACGCGACCGCGCCCACCTTCGGCTACCGCCGGCCGGTCACCCTGCTCGACACCTCCTGGGGGGTGATCTGCTGTCCGGAGAACTTCGCCGGCGGCGTCCTCGCGGCCACCGCCCAGCTGCGGGTCACCAACGCCGCCAGCCATCCCCTCTGGCAGGCCCTGCCGCAGGAGGCCTACCTGGCCGCCAAGGCCCGCTGGACCGCGGCCGCGGTCCGCGCCAGCGAGGAAATCATTGGGCAATACCAGCCGTGCGTTGTATATCAGGACAGCTTCACGCCGGTGACCATCGAGCGGTTCACCCGCAAGGCCGGCGGCGCGGTCTACGGCAGCCCGGTGAAACTCCGCGACGGGCGCACCCCGGTCGGCCACCTGTTCGTGGCCGGCACCGACCAGGGCTACCTGGGCATCGTCGGCGCCATGCTCAGCGGCGTCACCGTGGTCAACAGTCATCTTCTCCAGTGAACAGCAGCATGCAGTCGACGCCAGCGGACATGATCCTTCCCCGATACGACGCGGTGGTGGTGGGCTCCGGCCTGGGCGGCCTGACCTGCGCCAACCGCCTGGCCGGCGCCGGCCATTCGGTGCTGCTGCTCGAGCACCACAGCCGCCTGGGCGGGCTGGCCACCTGGTTCCGGCGCGGCGGCCATACCTTCGATGTCAGCCTGCACGGCTTCCCCTACGGCATGGTCAAGACCTGCCGCAAGTACTGGGGCCGGGCCATCCGTGACGCCATCGTCCAGTTGCCGCACATCGTCTTCGACAACCCGCAGTTTTCCCTGACCACCACCTTCAGCAAGGAGGACTTCATCCGCATCCTCCAGGAGCGGTTCGGGGTCACGGCCGCCACGGTCAACGAGTTCTTCGCCACGGTCGACGCCATGAATTTCTACGACGACCGCAGCCTGACCACCCGTGCACTGTTCACCCGCTTCTTCCCCGGCCGCACCGACATCCACCGGCTGCTCATGGAGCCGATCACCTATGCCAACGGCTCCACCCTGGACGAGCCGGCCATCACCTACGGCATCGTCTTCTCCAACTTCATGAACCGCGGGGTGTACACCTTCGAGGGCGGCACGGACCGATTGATCGGCCTGATGGCCGGGGAACTGCGCGGCAAGGGGGTGCACATCCGCACCGGCGCCCGGGTGGAGCGCATCCTGGTCGAGAACGGCCGGGTCTGCGGGGTGCAGGTGGGCGGCCGCCGCATCGGCGCAAACGCCGTGGTCTCCAACGCCGGGATCACCAACACCGTGGAGGAACTGGTCGGCCGCGAACGGTTCTCCCCGGACTTCCGTGAGCAGTTCAACGCGGTGCGGGTCAACAACTCGAGCTGCCAGGTGTACTTCGGCATCCGCCGGGGCGAGACCATCCCGGAGATCGGCGACCTGCTGTTCACCTCCACCGCTCCCGAGTTCTCCTCGGACGAGATGCGGCGCATGGACACCCGCAGCCGCACATTTTCGGTCTACTACCCCAAAACCCGGCCCGAGGCCGAGCCGGACCACACCATCGTCGCCTCGATGAACGCCAACTACGACGACTGGGCCGAGCTCGACGCGGAGTCCTACCGGCAGGCCAAGACGGCCCTGGTCGAACGCTGTTTCAATGACCTGGAGCGCTACGTGCCGGGCGTGCGCGCCAAGGTGGACACGGTCGAGGCGGCCACGCCGCGCACCTTTCAGCGCTACACCCTGCATACCCGCGGCACCAGCTTCGGCACCAAGTTCGAGGGGCTGGACATCTCCCGCACCCTGCACCGGGAGATCCCGGGGCTGTTCCACGTGGGCTCGGTGGGCATCATCATGAGCGGCTGGCTCGGGGCGATCAACTACGGGGTGATCGTCGCCAACGATGTCGATGCGCATCTGCATGACTGACGCTCTTTTCGGCAAATGACGTCCCGGAGAACGGCATTGATGGCAAACGACCAGACTCACTTTGATTTTGCAGGAAAGAAGGCCGTGGTCAGCGGCGCCACCCGCGGTATCGGCCGGGCCATCACCGAGGCGCTGCTCGAGCGGGGCGCGCAGGTGGTCGGCGTCTACGGCGGCAACGAGGCCGCGGCCGAGGCCATGGCCGCGGCCTGCGACCGCTTCGGCGACCGGTTGCGCCTGCACCGGCTGGACGTCAGCGACTTTGCCGCGGCCACCGCCTTTTTCCAGGCGCTGGAGGCCGAGTGGGACACCCTGGACATCCTGGTCAACAACGCCGGCATTCGCCGCGACGCGGTGCTCGCCATGATGCGCGAGGAGGACTGGCGCCGGGTGCTCGAGGTCAACCTCACCGGCGGCTTCGTGCTGAGCCGCTGTACCCTGCCGCTGATGCTCAAGCAGAGGTACGGCCGCATCCTGTTCGTCACCTCGCCCATGGGCCATCTGGGTTTTGCCGGGCAGAGCAACTACGCCGCCTCCAAGGCCGGCCAGGTGGGCCTGATGAAATCGCTTTCCAAGGAGGTGGCCAAACGCCGGATCACGGTCAACTGCATCTCTCCCGGGTTTATCGCCACCGATTTCCTCGAGGATCTGCCCGAGGCGCAGGTGAAGGAATATAAAAAGATGGTGCCGGCCGGCCGGTTCGGCACCCCGGCCGAGGTGGCCGAGGCGGCCTTGTTCCTGCTCGGCGACAGGGCCGCCTACATCAACGGCGCGGTGCTGGAGATAACCGGCGGGCTGTGAGCATGGACACCCCGGCCGATCCCTTCATTCTCGAGCGCATCCCGCACCGGCCGCCCTTTCTCTGGCTCGACCGGGTGGTGGAGGTGGGCGAGGCGGCCATCCGGGCCGAGAAGACCCTGCCCCAGGATCTGGACGTTTTCCGCGGCCACTACCCCGACTACCCGCTGATGCCCGGGGTGCTGCTCTGCGAGGCGGTGTTCCAGGCCGGGGCGGTGCTGCTCGGCGAACTG
>JAGODN010000233.1 GCA_017998195.1 Desulfobulbus sp.
CGACGCATCCAGCCCGCCTGGATCTTGAAAAACACATCCGAGGCCACTTCCAGGAAATATTTCTCGTCAAAGCCCGGGTCGGTCGTGCGGATTTCCGCCAGTCCGGCCTGGAGCGGGTCCGTGTCCCGGATCGGCGGCACGACCGGCGCCTGGCTGGTCCCGAAGGTGCTGCCGCCGGACTGGAAACGCGAGTCCATGGGCGGCGGCTGGTAGCCGGGCCCGCTGGGTGCGGTCGGCCGGTTGGCGAAGCGTTTGTAGAGGAAAAAACCGACTACGCCGAGCAACAGCAGCGGGAGAATCCCCATGCCGCTGCCGCTGGCGCCGAACAGGCTGCCGAAGAGCATGGCGCCGAGCGCGCCACCGACCAGGCCGCCCATCAAGCCGCGACCGAAGCCGCCGGTCTGCGGGGTCTGCTGCTGGCGCTGGTTCATCTGGCTGGGGGCCTGCTGTTGCGGCGCCTGGCGGGTGGCCGGGCTGCTGAAGGAACGGCCGCCGGAGCGGGAGCGGGCATCGGCGGAGTCGACGACCGCACTGAAGTCAATGCAGGTGAGGGCGAACAGGACGAGTAGAATCGGGGTACAGCGATGCAGCAGTGCAAGCATGATTTTTTTCCGTGGTTGACGTGAATGGAAGGGCGGCAGAGGCGCCGCAGCCGGGCCGGTCGGCACGGGCGCCAGGGGGTTTCCGGCGCCCGCGGTTGTCCTTGTGCTCTGTGCAGCAGAACTTATTGTAAAGCCAAAACCGTTTCCGTCAAGGCAATTAGGAACCCACCGTGTCGATCCTCCCTTCCGCGCCCGTCATCCCCGAGTCCGACAACGTGGTCCCTGGCAGCGCCATGAACATGGCACTGGCGACCTGGGTGCGGGTCGGAGCGGGATCGCCGGAGCAACTGGCCACCCTGTCGCTGGTACTCAGCGCGGCCGACATCGACCACCTGGTCGACCATGACAGTGGCGCGGTGCAGGTGGCACCCGCGGACAACGCCCGGGCACTCGCCGAATGGAGCGCCTACGAAGAGGAAAACCGCGGCTGGCCACCTCCGCCGCCAACCCGCCCTGCCCTGCAGCCCGGCACGCCGCCCACCCTGGGCCTGATGACGCTGCTCGCCTTCTTTCATGCCCATACCGGCCCGTGGCAGGCACACAGCCCGTGGTTTGCCCGCGGTGCGGTCGACAGCGAGGCAGTGCTGGGGCAGGGCCAGTGGTGGCGCCTGTTCACCGGCCTGACCCTGCACGCCGATCTGGCCCACCTGGCCGGCAACGCCCTCATCGGCGGCTTGATCATTCACCTGCTGGCCAGAACCCTTGGCTACGGCACGGCCTGGCTGCTGCTGCTCCTGGCCGGCGCGGGCGGCAACCTGCTGAACCTCGCGCTCAGGGCACAGGCGCACCTCTCGGTCGGGCTGTCCACGGCGGTGTTTGCCGCGGTCGGGCTGCTCACCGGCCTGCAGCTGGTCCACCGCACCACCCGCTCCCTGCGCGCTCTGCTGCTGCCGCTGGGCGCCGGCGCCGGTCTGCTGGTGCTGCTCGGCAGTGGTACCGGGCGCACCGATGTGGGCGCCCACTTCTTCGGGTTTGTCGCCGGTGGCTGCGGCGGGCTGCTCACCGGCCTGCTCCTGCCCGCCCATCCGTCCCACCGGCCGCAGCTGCAGGCCGCCCTGTTCGCCCTTGCCGCCACCCTGCTCATGGCCTGCTGGTGGCTTGCCCTGCGCTGATTGCCGGCGATCCGGCCAGAGACTTGAACGGGCACACGGCACGGGCACTACCCGCGCGCCCACAAACGGGGCGACCGCGGGCAGGCGGCAGGGCAATGAACTGACGGGGCTGCGTCTACCGGAGAAAGGTCGTGCGCCTTAACGGACGGGCCAGACCGCGGTCCCGCCGTTCCAGGCCGGGCGGGGTGAGCGTGGCGAGGAGAATGAGCACGGCGCCCCCGCCGATGACCGCGAGGTTGGCGGCCATGGACCAGGCATGCAGCCGCCTGAACTGTACGCGCAGGGGGTGCTCGGCCGGGGTGGTCACAAACGAGGGGATGTTCCGCTTGAGCGCGGCGGCGCGCGGTTCGAGGACCGTGGCCTGCACGGTGGTAAGCGCCAGCATGAGACAGAGGATGCAGGCGGCGACCAGGGTGAAGCGGCCGCGCACGAGCAGTCGGCAGACGAGCGCCACCGCCCCGCAGGCCAGGCCCCAGCGGAAATAGGCGGGAAAGAGTGCGCCGACGATTCCTCCGGCCAGGTCCCGGGCGTAGACGCGGAACAGGATCGGGGTGAGCAGGAAGGTGAACAGGGCCGCGCCACCCAGCCAGCAGCTGACCGCCAGGTGGTAGCAGAAGGTGAGGATCTTCACGCCGGGCTCCTTCGCGGTCGGGGATCAGGCGCCGCCCAGATAGGCGTTGCGCACTTCCGGGTTGGTGAGCAGTTCCCGCGCCTCGCCCTGCAGAATGATTCGGCCGACCTCGAGCACGTAGCCGCGGTGGGCGAGCTTGAGGGCCGCCTTGGCGTTCTGTTCCACCAGCACCACGGTCACCCCGGCGGCGTTGATGGTGCGGATGGTGTCGAAGATGGCCCGCACCAGCAGCGGCGCCAGGCCGAGACTCGGCTCGTCCAGGAGCAGCAGCTTGGGGTCGCTCATCAGGGCGCGGCCGATGGCCAGCATCTGCTGCTCGCCGCCGCTCAGGGTGCCGGCCAGCTGTTCGCGCCGCTCGGCCAGGCGGGGGAAGAGGTCGTAGATCCACTCCCGGGTGCGTGCAATTTTGGCCTTGTCGCGGATGGTGAAGGCACCGAGGTTGATGTTCTCCTCCACGGTCAGGGTGCCAAACACCCGCCGCCCCTCGGGCGACTGGCTGATGCGCGCCTGCACCACCTGGTGGGCGGGCAGCCGGTGCAGGGCCAGGCCGTCGAACAGGATCTCGCCGGCGGACGGCCGCACCAGCCCGCTGATGCAGAGCAGGGTGGTGGATTTGCCGGCACCATTGGCCCCGAGGATGGTGACGATCTCCCCCTCGGCCACGTGCAGGCTGATCCCGTGCAGAACCTCGACATTGCCGTAGCGTACATGCAGGTCGTTAATGGCAAGCAGCATCAGTCCTCGTCGTCGTCGCTGTCCGCGCCCAGGTAGGCCTCGATCACCCGCGGATTGTGCTGGATCTCCTCCGGTGTGCCTGCGGCGATCTTGCTGCCGTATTCGATCACCACCAGCTGATCGCAGGCCTTCATCACCAGTTTCATGTCATGCTCGATGAGCAGGATGGTCAGCCCGCGCGCGCGCATGCGGCCGATCAGGCCGATCAGTTCCTGGGTCTCCTGATCGTTCATACCGCCGGCCGGCTCGTCGAGAATGAGCAGCTTCGGCCGGGTGGCCAGGGCCCGGGCGATCTCCAGGAGCCGCTGGTTGCCGTAGCTCAGATTCTTGGCCAGCTGGCCGCCGCTGTCCCCCAGGCCGACAAAGGCCAGTTCGTCCCGGGCCTGGGCGAGCACCTGCGTCTCCTCGCGGCGCTGACCCGGGGTATGGAACAGGGAGCCGAAGATGCCGGTGCGCATGCGGCAGTGACAGCCGGCAAGCACGTTCTCCACCACCGAGAGGTTCTGGAACAGGCGGATGGTCTGGAAGGTACGGGCGATGCCCAGGCTGACGATGCGGTGGGGGGCGAGGCCGCCGATGGCCTGCCCCTGGAACTGCACCGTGCCCTCGTCCGGCCGGTAGTTGCCGGTGATCAGGTTGAACACCGTGGTCTTGCCGGCGCCGTTGGGACCGATCAGGCCGACCACCTGGCCCTCCTCCACGGCAAAGGAGACCCGGTTGACCGCGGTCAGGCCGCCGAAACGCTTGGTGATGCGGTCCAGGGCAAGCAGGCTCACTGCGCCCCCCCTGCCCGGTCCAGGCGGTAGATCCGCGGCCGGGGCGGCAGGATGCCCTGGGTGCGGTAGATCATCATGAACATCATCGCCAGGCCGTAGAAGAGCATGCGCGCACTGGCGAAATCGCGGAAGACCTCGGGCAGGCCGACCACCAGGAAGGCGCCGAGGATCACCCCGGCGATATTGCCGGCACCGCCGAGGATGACGATCATGAACAGCACCACCGACTCCCAGAAGCTGAACGACTCGGGCGAAATGATGGTCATCTTGGCCGCGAACACGGTGCCGGCCATGCCCGCCCAGCCCGCGCCGAGCACAAAGGCGGCGAGTTTGTAGGCGGCGGTGTTGATGCCGCTGCCCTCGGCCGCGACCTCGTCCTCGCGCAGGTAGTTGAGCGCCCGACCGAAGCGGGAACGCTCGAGCAGCGAGAAGAGCAGGATGGTCAGACCGGCGAACAGCCAGATGAGGTAGAAGAAGTGCTGCGGTTGCCGGATCTTGAAGCCGAACAACTGCGGCCGGTCGATGCCGAAGATGCCGTTGGCCCCGCCGGTGATGCCGAACACGTCGTTGATCAGGGCGATGCGGACGATCTCCACCATGCCGATGGTGACGATGAGCAGGTAGTCGCCGCGCAGGTGGATGATCGGCCGGGCCACCGCCAGGGCGAACAGGGCCGCGGCCAGGCCGCTGAGCGGCAGGGTCCAGAGCACCGGCACGC
>JAGODN010000234.1 GCA_017998195.1 Desulfobulbus sp.
GCCATGTTTCTCTGGGGCCGGTGGCGTCACGACATGGTGGCCGCCGGTTCGCTGCTCGCCTGCGTGGTGGCCGGGCTGGTGCCGGCCAACGAGGCCTTTGCCGGTTTCGGTCACCCGGCCGTGGTCACGGTGGCCTGCGTGCTCGTGCTCAGCCGCGGCCTGCAGACCTCGGGCGCGGTGGACGCGCTCACCCGGGTGGTGCTGCCGGCCAAGGCCGGCCCGACCGTCAGCATCGGCGCGCTGGTGGCGCTGGCCGCGGTGCTGTCCGGCTTCATGAACAATGTCGGTGCGCTGGCCCTGCTCATGCCGGTCGCCATCCAACTCGCCGGCCGGCTCCGGCTGCCGCCGGGCAAGGTGCTCATGCCGCTTGCCTTCGGCTCCATCCTCGGCGGCACCACCACCCTCATCGGCACCCCGCCGAACCTGATCATCGCCGGTTTCCGCGACAGCCGCGAAGGGCTGGACGGTTTTGCCATGTTCGACTTCCTGCCGGTCGGCGGGCCGCTGACCCTGGTGGGCGTGGTCTTCATCGTGCTCGTCGGCTGGCGGCTGGTGCCGTCGCGCAAACAGGCGGGCATCGAGGGATTCGAGACCGGCTCCTACCTGACCGAGACCCGTATCCCCGCGGACAGCAAGGTTGCCGCCATGACCCTGCGCGAGGTCGAGCGGGCCCTGGACGAGATCGGCGTGCAGGTGGTCAGCCTGGTGCGCAACGGCACCCACATCGTCGCGCCCCGATCGAGCCGCCGGCTGCATGCGGATGACATCCTCGTGGTGGAGGCCGAGGCCGATGCCCTGGCCCGGCTGGTCAGCGACCTGGGCCTCAAACTGGAGGAGGCGGTGCCTCCGAAACCGGTGGACGAGGCCGACGGAACCGGCGAGCACCAGGAGACCGACCAGCCGCGGCCGGCATTGGACGCGCCTGCCGGGGACCAGGTCTCGGACGAACTCACGGCCGCGAACAGGGCAGGGGAGGCCGCCCAGCCTGACACCCCGTCCAGGCGCTCGGACGAGGTGGCGCTGATGGAACTCGCGGTGCTGCCCGGGGCCATGCTGGTCGGCCGCTCGGCGCGGGACATCCTCCTGCGCACCCGTTACGGCCTGAACCTGCTCGCCGTGTCCCGCCAGGGCCAGTGGTCCATGGTGCGGCTGCGCTCGCTGGCCCTGCGGCCGGGCGACCTGCTGCTCATCCAGGGGCCGCCGGAGACGATCGCCGAGTTCGCGGCCGACAACGGCTGCGTGCCCCTGGCCGAGCGCGAACTGCGCATCCCGGACCGGCGCCAGGCGATCCTGGCCACCCTGATCATGCTCGCCTCGGTGGGTGTGGCCGCGGCCGGGCTGCTGCCGGCGGCAGTGGCATTTCTCGGCGGCGTGGTCGCCTCCATGGCCCTGCGCACGGTGTCGCTGCGCTCCGTCTACGAGGCCGTGGACTGGCCGGTGATCGTGCTGCTCGGCGCGCTCCTGCCCGTGGCCGGGGCCATGCAGCACACCGGCGCCGCCGACCTGATCGCCCGGGTGCTGCTCGACAGCCTGGCCCGGGGCAACGCGGTGATCGGCCTGGTGGTCATCCTGATCACCACCATGGTGCTCACCGACCTGATGAACAACGCCGCCACCGCCGCGGTCATGGCGCCCATCGGCCTGGGCGCGGCAGAGCAGCTCGGCGTCAACCCGGACACCTTTCTCATGGCCGTGGCCATCGGCTCCTCCTGCGCCTTTCTCACCCCCATCGGCCATCAGAACAACACCCTCATCCTCGGGCCGGGCGGCTTCCGCTTCGGCGATTACTGGCGGCTCGGCCTGCCGGTGGACCTGCTGCTCATCAGCGTGGCCGTGCCGCTGCTGCTCCTGGCCTGGCCGTTGTGAGCGGCCGGAGGCGAACGGGCAGGGCAGGGCGCTGGCCCCTGTCACGCTCACCTTTTTCCTGCCGCCGGACTGTCGTGCGGCCGTAACCTTTTGGAGTGCCGATGTATCAACAGGAGATGATCGAACGCCTGCGCGCCGTTGCCGAGCACGATGGGCGAATCGTTGCGGTCCTCATGTACGGTTCGTTCGCCACCGGCGAGGCGGACCTGTTTTCCGATATCGAGTTCGCCGTGTTCCTTGACGACGAGGATTTTGCCGCCTTTGACCGGCAGGCCTGGCTCGACGCCATCAGCCCGGTGGCCGCGTTCTTTGCCGACGATTTCGGCCACGAGACCGCCCTGTTCAGCAACACCATCCGCGGCGAGTTCCATTTCCTGCGCCGCTCCGACCTGCCCCTGGTGGCCAACTGGCGGGAACACGGCTGGCTGCCCTCGCTGGACGCGGGCGTGCTGCTCGACCGCACCGGCGAGCTGGCGCGCTACGCGGCCGCGCTGGTGGGCGGTCCGCCGGCGCGCGGCGGTCGCACGCTGGTATACAGCCTGGTGCTCAACCTGCTCAACCTCATGCTCCTTGGCGGCAACCTGCTCCACCGCGGCGAGTACGCGCGGGCCTGGGCCCTGCTCGGCCGGGCGCACGAGCCCCTGCTCAAACTGGTGCGCCTCTCTGAACGCCGCACCGACCATTGGCCGACCCCGTCGCGCGCGCTCGAGGACGACCTGTCCATCTTCGCCCGGGTGCGCTACCAGGGATGCACCGGGTCGGCCGAACCGGACGCACTCTGCGCGGCCTACCGCGCCACCTGGCAGTGGGGCCGCGAGCTGTTCGCCACCGTGGGCGGCCCGCTCGGGGTGGACGCGCCGGCTGGGATCGTCGACCATGTGCAGCGGCTCATCGACACCGCCGGCGGCCGCTCGGCCAACTGGTGAGGCCCACCCCACGCCGGTTCGCCGGCTGCGCCCTGGCGCAATCGGGCCGGCGTGCATACGGTAAGGGACACGTTTTCGGCCCGGGCAGACTGCCGCCGGACCGGCCGTCCCTTTTCCTCAACCACAGGAACATCGCCATGCACTGCACCCAAATTCGCAACGCCACCCTGCGCCTCGACTACGGCGGCCAGCGGTTCCTCATCGACCCCATGCTCGCCGAACGTGGCGCCTTTCCCGGGTTTGCCGGCACCGTGCACAGCGAGACCGCCAACCCCACCGTAGCCCTGCCGGTGCCCGTGGAACAGTTGTTCAAGGTGGACGCGGTCCTGGTCACCCACACCCACCCGGACCACTGGGACGAGGCGGCCCGGACCCTCCTGCCCAAGGATCTGCCCGTGTTCGCCCAGAACGAGCGGGATGCGGCCGATATCCGGGAGGCCGGCTTTGTTGACGTGCGCGTGCTCGGCGAACGCACGGATTTTGCCGGCGTCACCCTGAGCAAAACCGCGGGCCGGCACGGCTCGGCCGACGTCATGCAACGGTTCGGCGCGGTACTCGGCGAGGTCTGCGGCATCGTCTTCCACCACCCGCAGGAAAAGACCCTGTACCTGGCCGGTGACACGGTCTGGTACGAGGAGGTGGCGGCCACGCTCGAACAGCACCGGCCCGAAGTGATCATCGTCAATTGCGGCGACGCCCGGTTGCTCGGCGACCAGCCGATCATCATGAACGAGCAGGATCTGCTCGCCCTGGCCGCGGCCGCGCCCCGGGCCCTGATCATGGCCAGCCACCTGGAGGCGGTGAACCACGCCGCCCTGACCAGGGCACGGCTGCGCGCGTTGCTCGCCGAACACGGTCTGACCGGCCGGGTGCTGGTGCCCGAGGACGGCGCGGCCATGGTCTGCTGACCCGGACCGACAGGGAGGAAATCCATGGAACTGC
The DNA here is from genome assembly GCA_017998195.1 of Desulfobulbus sp. Classification (GTDB taxonomy): domain Bacteria; phylum Desulfobacterota; class Desulfobulbia; order Desulfobulbales; family Desulfobulbaceae; genus Desulfobulbus. The sequence goes on from JAGODN010000234.1 coordinate 3,735, forward strand.
TGATCGTCTGTACCGCGGCCCTGGTCGCCTCCGGGCTGACGCTTTTTTCCGGGTTCGGGCTCGGCACCCTGCTCATGCCGGTGTTCGCCCTGTTCGTCTCCCTGGAACTGGCCGTTGCCATGACCGCGGTCGTGCACCTGGCCAACAACCTGTTCAAGGTCGGCCTGCTCGGCCGCAGGGCCGAGTGGGGCGTGGTGCTGCGCTTCGGCCTGCCCGCGGTGGCCGCCGCCTTTGCCGGCGCGCTGGTGCTCGTTTCGCTCGGCACCAGGGAGCCGCTGGCCATGTACCAGGTGTTCGGCCGGGAGCAGCAGGTTTCACTGCTGGGGTTGGTGATCGGCGCGCTCATCCTGCTGTTCGTGGTGCTGGAACTGCTGCCCGTGTTCACCCGGCTCGCGCTCGACCGCAGGTGGCTGCCGGTGGGCGGTCTGGTGAGCGGCTTTTTCGGCGGGTTGTCCGGTCACCAGGGCGCGTTTCGCAGCATGTTCCTGGTCAAGGCGGGCCTGGACAAGGAGGCCTTTGTCGCCACCGGCGTGGTCCTGGCCGTGGTGGTTGACATGGCGCGCCTGGTCGTGTACGGCTTCGATCTTGCCGGCCAGGCCCACCGGATCGACTGGCCGCTGGTCGCGGCCGCAAGCGGCGCTGCCTTTGCCGGCGCCTACGGCGGCAAGCGGCTGCTCAAGAAGATGACCTTCCGCTCAGTGCAGTGGATCGTGTCCGCCTTTCTCGTGGTGGTCGCGGTCGGGCTGATGAACGGGCTGCTGTAGCGGAACAAAGGTACCGTCCGCCCCCTTTCCCCTGAACCCTCCAGGAGAGCAACTTATTCCCGAACA
>JAGODN010000013.1 GCA_017998195.1 Desulfobulbus sp.
CTGATCACGTTCATGCCGCCGCACAGCACCAGGGTGTCCACCGTGCCGAGGTGGTCGAGAAACACCTGGACCTCGTAGGAACGCGGCCCGGCGTTGCACATGAGGATGTAGGTCTTGTCCGGCGACAGTTCGCCGTGGCGCGCCCGTACCTGGCCGTATTCCAGCGCGGTCCAGCGGTCGGCGCCGAACTTGTCCACGTAGGGCGCGGCCTCCACCGGGTGGCGCAGATCGAGCACCGCCCAGTCGGGCTCGCTGTCCATGTCCTCCATCCACTGGAGAAACCGGGCCAGTTCCACCTGACGCAGACGGTCGTCGCAGAGGTTCTCGGCCACGTAGGCAGCGGCGTTGATGGAATCGATGGCCGAGGAGAACGGCGGCGCATAGGCCATTTCCAGCAGGCCGAAGTCCTCGACCGTGCCCCCCTTGGCGATGAGCGCGGCGGCCGCGTCCACCCGGGCGGAGATCGAGTCGTTCATCATGCCGAAGGCCTGCAGGCCGAGCACCCGCCGGGAACGCCGGTCGAAGACGAGTTGGAGGATGACCACCGCCTGGTCCGGGAAGAAATGGGCCCGGTCGGCCGGTGCGGTCAGGGCGCAGTCGGCGTCGAACCCCTCGACCCGGGCCGCCTCCAGGGTGAGACCGGTGGAGGCGATGCATCGCTCGAAGGCCTTCATGATGAACGAACCCAGCACCCCGTGGAACAGGGCGGGCCGGCCGGCCATGTTGTCGGCCACGATCCGCCCCTCGCGGTTGGCCAGGGAACCGAGCGGGGTATGGGTGTCCTTGCCGGTGAGCAGGTGGGTGAGCGCGATGCAGTCGCCGGCGGCGTAGATGTTCGCATCCGAGGTCTGCAGCCGCTGGTTGACCTTGATGCCGCCGAACGGGGCCACATCGAGCCCGGCCGCGCGCGCCAGCTCACTGCGCGGCCGCACGCCCACGGCCATGACCACCAGGTCGGCCGCCAGCGTCCGCTTGCCGGTGCGCACCGAGCCGACCTGGCCCGGATCACCTTCGATGAGCACCTCGGCGGACTCGCCGGTGTGCACGGCCACCCCCTTGTCCACGAGGTGCTGCTTGAGCATGGTGGCGAAATGGCGGTCCACCAGCCGCGGCAGCAGCTGCGGTTGCAGTTCCAGCAGGGTCGTCTCCACCCCCCAGAGATCGGTGAAAGCCTCGGCCATTTCGATGCCGATGGCGCCGCCGCCGATCACCACCGCCCGGCTGACCTTGCCCTGGGCGATCCGCTTCTTGATCTCGATGGCCTTGTGCAGGTCGGAGATGGTGAACACCCCGTCCAGGTCCGCACCGGGAATGGGCAGCTCGAACGGCCGGGCGCCGGTGGCGAGCATCAGCTGGTCGTAGGGCAGATCCTCCTGCGCGCCGCTGTCCATATTTTCCACCCGCACCGTTTTCGCCTTGCGGTCGATGGCCAGGGCCCGGGTGCGGGTGCGCACCAGGACGCCCTTGGAGTGCTCGAAAAACGCCGCGTCGCGGACCACGTGGAAACTGGTGGCGCGCAGTTCGCTCTCGTCGCTGACATCGCCGCTCACGTAGTAGGGGATGCCGCAGCCGCCGTAAGAGATGAGGCTGTCCTGGTCGACCATGGTGACCTCCCAGTCGGGCCGCAGTCGTTTCAGCCGGCAGGCGGCCTTGGGGCCGGCCGCGACCGCACCGATGATGACGATTTTTTTGCTCATGATACACCTCCCTGTCGTTGGTGACTGCTCGAGTGCAGTCGGATCCGGGACAAGCGCGCTGGCTTGCTGTTTATGTTCTGCAGCATCCGGGCAGACCGGGGCCGCTCAGCGGACCGTGCCCGCGGCCTTGTCCGGCGCCGCTCCGCCGGTCTGCTTCGGGTTCTGCCGTTGGGCCGCGGCCCGCCGCAGCTGGGCGGTCACCGTCTTCTGGAAGGCCTTGCGATCGAACCGCGGGGCCGTGAGCGTGCCCACGAACGGGGCTTCGACCCGGACGGCGCGCAGCAGGCCCGCCCCCTGCCCGCCCACCAGCTGTTCGCTCGCCGGCATGGCCAGGCGGAAATCAAGCACTCCGTCCATGCCGCTCTCCCCGTGCAAGCGCAACTCCGTCCCGCCGCTGCGCAGCCGCACCGGCGTGCAGCTGATGCGGCCGTCGCGGCCCTCGCAGGCGAGTTCGCGGCTGACCAGTTCGAGCGGGTGCCGGTCCAGGCCGGCGAGCCGCAGAGCCGCGGCGGTTTCCCCGGTCGGATACACCCGCAGTTCGTCGAGGCCGAAGGTGGCCTGAAAGGTCGGGCGACCTGCCGGTCCTTGCTGCAGCGGCCAGCGGAAGGCGTCGAGGCGCAGGTCGACCGAGCCTTCCACCCTGGTCAGCGGGCCGAACAGCGGGTGGATGTGCTGGAGCAGGCCGCTGGCCAGGGGGGACTGCACGTCCACGCCGTCCAGGACGCGCGCGGTGGGCCCGATGGTGAGCTGCGGCGGGGTGGCGGCAAACTGCCAGTGCGGCTGCAGGTCCATGCGGCCGGCGTAGAGGTCGCCGGCAAGGCGCGTTCGCAGGCTGCCCTTGCTGATGTCCACCGGCAGGTCGAGGCGGCGCAGACCGATGGAGCGGAACTGCAGCGTCTCCGCATGCAGAGTCGTGTGCAGCGCAGCCCGGTCGACACGCAGTGGTGGCTGCAGCGGCCAAGTCAGGCGGAACTCGGCCGGACGTTTGCCGCTCAGGCGCAGCTGCTGGCCGATGGCCGCGCTGAGCGGGTCGCTCAGGAGGGCCAGATCGGGTGTCAGGCGGCCGCTCAGTTCCAGCACTCCCGCCCCGTTGCCGCTCACCCGGCCCGCGCCCTCCGCCTGCAGGGGAGTGGCGCGCAGCCGGAAGACGGGAACGCGCACCGCCTGGTCCATGCCGAACCGCCCTTCGCTGTGCAGCTCGCAGCGCAGTTGCCGGTCGCGGAACACCCGCTGCCCGGCCCGCAGCAATTCGAAGTTGTCCAGTTGGACGTCCACTTCGGTCCGCTGCGGCCGGTTCGGCTCGGCGGCAACGGTGACCCCGGCCCGCACCTGCCCGCGGGCCTGCAGGTCAGCGGCGAACAGGCCCGCGGCCCGGCCCAGGGCGACGAGCGGCCCGGCCTCGCCGGTGAGATCGAGTTCCGCGGCCAGGTCGAGCGACGGCTGGCGCCAGTCGCCCACATGCAGGCCGCCCCGGGCGGTCAGCCCGCCGGTGCGCAGGGCCAGGTGGCGCAGGTCGAGCAGGCGGCGGCCCGGGTCGACGATGGCCACGGCCCGGTCCTTTTCCGCCAGTTCGCGCCAGTTGGTGGCAACTACCAGCTGGCGCACGGTGACCACCTCCCGGCCGGCCGGCCCGCGCTCCTCCAGGGTGAAGGCCAACTCCGGCTGCCGGAAGGCGACCGTGCCGGCCTGCACCGCCAGGTGGTCCACCTGGCCGCTCAAGGCCTCCACCACCAGACGCTGACCGTTGATCTGCCCCTTGCCCGCAAAGGCGAGATCGCCGCCCAGCGGGGCGGACCCGCTCTGGTCACCGCCCTGCAGCAACCGGCCCGCCCGCTCCAGGTCCAGGGTGCCGTCGGCGGTGAGCGTGGCCGTGGTGCGGCCGTCCGCGTCCCTGGCCATGTCTGCGAGACTCAGACGCAGCTGCCCCGGCCAGAAGATGGTCCGCGCCCGCAGGCCGGCGAGGCGGCGATCCCGAAGAAAGGAGGGGGCGGTGGCGATCTCGCTTTCCAGGAAAAAATCATATTCGGGCATCACTGTCCGGCCGGCCTTGAACACCGCCAGCCCGCCGATGTCGAGCCGGCTCGCCAACCGGAAGGTGCCGTCCTGCTCCCGGCGGGAGCCCCCGGACACCTGCAGCCGGCCCCGGCCGCCATAGGGCAGCACGAACAGTTTTTCCAGCTCCCGCGACATCTGCTCCAGGTCGGCGGTGGCCTCGAAGGTGAAGTCCTCGACCCCGCCCCGGCCCGCGCCCTGCAGGAACGGGGTGTGCAGGCGGATGTCGTTGGCCCTGGTCTGTCCCTTCCGGTGGCTGATCTCGGCCGACAGGGTCAGGGGCGCGTCCCAGCTGTACTGCTGGTCCCGGTGCACCGCCCGGAGGCGGCCTGCGCGCCACTCGGCCCGGGCCTGCAGATCCTCCGGCCGGCCGGAGACCTGGACGGAGAAATCGAGCACGCCCTCGCGGACCACCGTGTCCCGGTGCAGGGCGAGCAGGTGCGGCAGCTGGGCCGCGACCAGCGGCAGCTGCACGGTTCCGGAGGCGGTCAGGCCGACGCTGCGGCTGTCCAGCTGTCCCTGTCCCTGGAGCTGGACCGGCTCGGAATCGATGCGCAGCTGCTCGAACCGCCACCCGTCCCGGCGGCTGCGGCTGCCGTGGAAACGGGCCGACAGCCGGTCCAGGGCCGGCCGGTCGGCGCCGAGCCGGCCGCCCTCGAGGCGCAGGCCGCCCAGGGTCGCATCGCCGGTGAGTTTCATTTCCTCGAAACCGGCGGTGGTCACGTGCAGGGTGGCGTCGAGGGTGCCGCTGCCGGTAGGCCAGGAACCGCGGGCAGCGGCGAGGGCGAGGAAGGGGGCGAGATCCAGCCCCTGAACCGAGAGGTCGGTGCGGGAGATGAGTGCGTCGAGAAAGGACTGGTTGAGGGTGGGCAGGTTGATGAAGCCCTCGGCCTGCAGGCGGCCGTCCTGCGCACCGGAGCGGAAGGACAGGGCGTAGTTCACGGTGCCCCGGGCCAGGCTGCCCGAGAAGCCGACCTCGCGGGCCAGCGCCTGGGCACCGGCCGCGCCCTGGTCCAGGGTGACGAGGCCGTCCGCACCGTGTACCCGCACGGCCAGCCGCTCCCACCAGGGCAGGGGCGAGGCGGCGGTGGGCTCCGCCGCCGGGCCGGGCGGGGCCGGGACAGCGTCAGCCGCGGCCGCCGGCGTCCGGGCGGCGAGCAGGGTGAGCACCGGCCGGACCACGGTCAGTTCGCCGAGGTAGCGGGGGGCGAGCAGCAGGGCGAGCAGCCCCTTGTCGCCCCGCACCTCGGCCGCCTCGGCCCGCAGCCCGAGCTGCGGGTTGTCCCAGCGCAGGCCGCGGCAGCTGAGCGGTTGCTGCCAGCCCACAGAGCACCCCTCGACCTGCAGGGTTCCGGGCAGGCGGCGGTCCATCCGTTCGAGCAGCAACGCCGCCACCGGCCGCAGCCCGAGCAGGACGGGCAGAACCAAAAGCAGCATTCCCGCGGCAACGAGAACAGCCGAGACGAGGTACCACTTTTTTCTGTTCACGCACTCCCCTTTGCCGCCTGGCGCCCAGCCGCGCGGCAACCCGGCGGCCGGCGGCAACAGGGCGCACCTTGCCGCGAAAGACCCGGCTTGTCAACACCGTTGTCCCCTGCGCAAAGACCGCGGCGGCGGCCTCTTCAGTGCTCGAATTCCCAGCGGATATCGCCGCCGCTCTGCGAGGGTCCGGTCTCGGTGCGGACCGAGAACCCCTTGCCGAGCAGGTAGCGGGTGTTGAAGGAGCCGGACTCCTCGAGCATGTTCTTGCCGTAGCTCACGTGGAATTTGGGGGTCAGCCAGCTGCCGAACACCAGCGACAGGTCGTCGTAGCCGTCGCCCGTTTCCAGGCTGATGTCGTCGATCATGGTCAGCTCCTTGACCCCCTGCAGGTAGGGGACCAGCCCGCCCAGACCGGCCCTGGAGGCCACAGTGCCGATGAGCCCGGTGTCCCCGCGGGTCTCGCCGCCCACCGAGGTGTTTTCCAGCAGGCGGGTGAGGATGACCGACTGCTCCAGGTAGGGATGGGAGTAGAAGCTGAGTTCCGGGCTCTGCAGGAAACCGCCGGCCACCAGGCCGACGGTGGCGTTGCCCTCGCGCTTCTCGCTGCGCAGCTCGATGCCCGGGTTGGTCAGGGTGGAGCCGGTGAACAGCAGGCGGGCGACATCGATCTGCAGGCGCCGGCCGTAGAGGGTGAACGAACTCTCGACCACATTCAGGGTGCCCCTGCCGGTCAGGGGCCGATCCGTCCGGCTGGAGAGTTCAAGGTCGCCGGTTATCCGCCCGTGCAGGCCGAAGGCGTCGATGCGCACGTCGTCGCCGGTCGCCAGCCGGACAGTGGTGGAAAGGGGCCAGCCGGGCTCGTCCGCGGCCGCGTGGGCCGGGTCGTCGATGACCACCATGTCGTCCGAAGGGGAGACGCTCGAGCCAAAATCCACCGAGGTGATGCGCGCCCGGGGGATGCGCACCGTACCCTGCAGCTGCCGGCGCCCCCCGGCGGTGGTGAGGCGCAGGTCCGGGGAGACGGTGAGTTCCATGCCGGGCAGGGCCGCCGCCTGGAACCCCTCGCCGCGGACGGTGATGTCGTCGGTGCGGACCCCGCTGCCGTCCAGGTGGAGGACCGTATCCGCCTGCAGCTCGCCCCCGCCGGAACGGGCCTGCACCTGCACCGCCAGCTGGCCTGCATTGCCGCGCACCGCCACCTGCAGCGGCGCCAGGGTGATGCCCAGGCGGGGGATTTCCGCCTGGCCCCCGGCCAGGTCAACGGTGCCGCTGACCTCGGGCGCCGCGAGCGTGCCCGCCAGGCGCACATCGCCCTGCAGCCGGCCGCTGAACAGGGCCTCCTGGCCGGTCAGCGCGGTCAGCGGGGCGAGGTCGCGCAGGTTCAGCTGCAGCGCGCCCTGTACCGGGCGGGAGAGCAGATCCTCCCCGGGCAGGCGCACCCGGTCCATGGCCAGGTCGAGGTGCGCCATGCCGCCGTCCTTGAGTTCGCTGTCGAGCACGGCCGCGAGCCGCTCACCTGCATAGTCGGCCCGCAGCACGTTGGTGCGCCACCCGACCTGCTGGGTGTTGCCGTCACCCAGGTCGACGGCCAGCACCATGTCGGCGACGCGGACGGTCAGGGCGCCCCGCAGGAGTTGCGGCCCGCGGCCGGCCAGCTCCAGGCTGGCCTGCAACCGCCCCTGCAGGGGCCCGTCGCTGTCCTGCCGGCCGGTCAGGGCGGCGAGGCGCACATCGGTGCTGTCCGCCTGCAGCCGCCAGCCGCCGTCGCTGCCGGCCCAGTCCCCCTGGACACAGATCCGGCCGGAGGTTCCGGTCAGGCACAAGGGATGCAGCCCGACCCGGTCGGCGGCGATCGCGAGTGCGGCCGACGGCCCCTGCTGCCAGGCGCCGTAACCGGCGCCGCTGTACTGCGCCTGCTCCACCCGGCCCCGCCACTGTCCCTGGCTGACCCCGCCCTGGAGGGTGAGGCCGGCCGTGCCGTCCGCCCCCCCTGCGGACAGGGTCAGGCTGTGGCTGTCCATCGAGCCGCGCAGCTGCGCCTGGCCGGTGTCGAGCACCAAATCACCCAAACGAAGCTGCCCGGCCTGCAGGTCGGCCTGGAGGGCGCCGCCGGAAACCAGGTCACCGCGCGCGGACAGGGTGAGTGTCTCCGCCCGGTACTCTTCCAGGGCAAGGGCTGTGCCGGTGAGGGTCAGGTCGAGCTGCGGCGCCAGGGTGGTGCCGCCCACCCTGGCCTGAACCTGCAGACCGCCGGCCGCGCCCGGCCAGAGTTCCGCCAGGTTGGCCGAGTCGAGCCGCAGGTCGAAATCCACCCGCTCATCCGCGCCGCCGCTCACCCGCAGGGTGGAGCCGCCGCTGGCCAGGGCAAACCGCTCGACCTGGAGGCTCCTGCCGCGCAGCCGGGCCTCGCCCGCGCCGGTGACCGGCAGGGAGCGCAACCGGCCCTGCACTTCGTCCAGGTGCAGGTCGGCCTCGAGCCGGTCGTCCAGGCGCCCGCCGGTGCGCAGGCGGACCTGGAGGTCGCCAGGCCAGTCGGCAACGAGCACGGACGGGTCGAAATGGCTGGCCGCAAGTTCGGCCTGCCAGGCCAGCACCGGCGTCCAGTCGAGCCGGCCGGTGAGGGTGAGCACGGCCCGATCCTGGCTGAGATGGAGCTCTTTCACCTGCAGTCCGTCCATGTTGCCGGTGAACTGCAGGTTCAGGTCCACGGGCCGCTCGATCCCCTGGGTCGCCACCCGCCCCCGCCCCTCGGCGCGGTAGTCGCTGAAGCTGCCGCTGCCGGCCAGGTGCAGGTCGGTGAACACCTGGCCGGGCCAGGCCGGGTCGATCGCCGCCAGCGCCACCCGCTCACTGGTCACGCTCGCCTCCCAGGCCGCATGGGTGAGCAGATCGCGCAGCCTGCCCTGCAGACGGGCGACAAACGGCGCGGTGGTGGTCAGCTCGCAGTCCAGGGCCGCCAGCGGCCCCTGCACCCGGCCGCTGCCGGCAAAAGCGTTGAACCCCTCGGGCGTGAAGGTACCGTCAAAGGTGAGCTGCAGCGGGTAGTCGGCCGCGGTGTGCAGCTGGCCCCGGAGCCGCAGGATTGCCGTGGCCGTGGTCAGCCGCAGGTCATCAAGGGTGAGCTGGTCGCCCTGCCAGGCGACCGGGCCGAGCCGAGCCTCCTGCAGGGCGAACACCTCCTCGCCTGCGATCACCACGTTCAGCCGCTCCACCGCAAGCGATTCGATACCCAGGTCCAGCGGCAGGGACACGTCCGGCAGGACCACCGGTCCGGCGGCCGTGTCTTCACCGCCCGGACCGAGCGCGACCCGCACCCCGGCGGCCGTCACCGCCTCGATCCGCACCTTGCCGCGGAACAGCGCGCCTGGCTGCCAGCGCAGGTCGAGGCGGTCGATGGTCACCCGGTCGACACCGTTTTCCCAGCGCAGTTCGCGCAGCTGCAGTGCGCCCAGCAGGGTGCCGGAGACCGCGCCCACCTCGACCCGGCCGCCGCTCAGCCGGGAGGCGAGCGCACCCAGGGCCTGCAGCCCTGGCTCGGTCCCGAGCACAAAGGCCGCGGCCATCCCGGTCAGGCCCAGCGCCAGCAGCAGCAACACCAGCAGCCGGCGGCCCATCAGAGATCCGCCCCCAGGGTGAGGTGCACCCGCCACGAATTGCCGCCGTCATCGATGGCCCTGGCCAGGTCGAGCCGCACCTGGCCGAACGGCGCGTTCCAGCGGATACCGGCGCCGGCTCCCTCCTTCATGGTCAAATCCGTAAAACTGTTCATGGCGCTGCCCGCATCGTAGAACACGGCCGCGCTCCACTGGTCGAACAGTTCGCGTTCCAGCTCCAGGCTCCAGGTGAACAGGTAGCGGCCGCCGACAATGTTGCCCTCCCGGTCCGCGGGGCCGATCTTCTTGTAGCCGTAGCCGCGCACGCTCTGGTCGCCGCCGGCGAAATAGCGCAGGGACAGGGGCAGGTCGTCCAGGTCGTCGACCACGGTGGTGCCCAGGTCGGTGCGGCCGATCAGCCGGTACTTGTCGAATGCCGAGAGAATCCCCTTGGCCCCGGCGGTGGCCTGGAGGAAGGAGACATCGCCCAGCGGCCCCTCGTGGCTGCCGCTGAGCGAGGCTGCCAGGCGCAGGCCATGGGTGGCGTTCACCCGGTCGTCGGCGAGATAGAGGATGCCGCGCACACCCGGGATGAACAGGGCGGCGTGGCCGGAATCCAGGCCGGTGTCGTAGCGCTCGTCCAGGTACTGGAGATAGGTCGAGAACTCGCCCCGCTCGCGGAAATGGTCCCGGCTGACGGTGGATTTGAACAGGTTGGACTCGATGTTGTCGTAGTTCTCGATCTCGTAGCCGGCCAGCAGGGACAGTCGGTCCCGGCGCGGGTCGCCCAGGGGGATGGTGTAGGCGCTGCTGAAGGTGCTCTTGCGTTCCGAGGGCTGCAGGCGCAGGTCCAACTGGTGGCCGCGGCTGTTCAGGTAGCGGTTGGCGTACTCGAGCGTGCCGCGGATGCCGGTGTCCGTGCCGTAGCCCAGGCCGACGGCATACCTGTGGGCCGGGGCCGGGTGCAGCTCCACCCGTACCGGCACCGCCGCCGCGACGACCGCGTCCAGGTCATACTCGAGGTCCACGGTGCTGAAATAGCCGACGTTGAACAGGGCCTGGCGCAGCCGCGCCAGGTTCTTCGGGGTGAAGGGCGCGCCCTCCCGCACCGGCAGGATCTTGTGGAGCAGGTCGTGGTCGATGAAATCGCGGGAAAAGGTGATGGGCCCGAACTGGTAGCGCGGGCCGGTGTCCAGGCGCAGGTGGACCGCGGCCGCATGGTCCCGGCGCCGGATTTCCACCCGGCTGGCGGTGTAGGCGGCCTTGAGGTAGCCGCTGTCGATGGCCCTGACGATGAGCGCCTCCTTGGCCGCCTCGTAGCGCGGGTGGTCGAGCACCTCGCCGGGGTGCAGCGGCAACCGCTCCACCGTCCGGCGCAGCACCTGGTCCTGCTCGCCCGGGCCGCGCACCTCGACGCGAAGATCCTCGATGACCACCGGCCGGCCGGTATCCACCTGCAGGCGCACCAGCCAGACACCGTTTTGCTGCCGTTTCGACAGGGTGATCACCGGGGCATAGTAGCCATAGGGCTCGAGCGCCCGGGCGGTTTCCCTTGTGGCGTTGCCGTACAGGCGGTTGAACAGAGCCGTGGAGAGGGTGGTTCGGTCGGCGGCGCGGACCAGGGAGAGATGGCTGCGGATGTTGCGGCGGTGGGTTTCGGTGAGATCGCCGGTGATCTCGACCTGCACCGGCGGCGGGGGCGCAGCCGCCCGCGCCCGGACGCAGCACAGCGAAGAGAGGGCGAAGAGGAGGACAGCGATGAGCCCGGCCCGCATTGCGGCCGTGGCGGGGAAACGGGTGGTGGGCACGACTATCCCCCGATTGGCCCGGGCATGCGGCGCAAGGCGAGCCGCCGAAGGCGCCGGGCGAAAGATCGGCCGCCGGCCGGGGGGACGCTGCTCGCCCACCCGGCAGGCGGTCGCTGGGTATCAGGGGCAATGTAATCGGCCCGCCGGCGTTTTCAAAGCACTGTTTGCCCGCAGCCGACCCGAAGCGACCGGCCCCCGCCGCGGGTGGCGGCGGGGGCCGGGAGGGAGGAAACGGCGCGGTCTGCCGCGCTTACTGTTTGGAGAAAGCGAGGCCGCCGGCCGGCGCCCGGTCGATGAGGATGCGGTCGCCCTCGGCGAACCGTCCCTCGAGGATCTCCAGGGCGAGCGGATCCTCGATGTGGCGCTGGATGGCCCGCTTCAGCGGCCGGGCGCCGAAGGCCGGGTCGTAGCCGGTGTCCACCAGGAACTGCTTGGCCTCCTTGGTCAGGGTGACCTTGAACTTGTGCTCGGCCAGCCGCCTGGCCATGCGCCGGATCTGGATGTCGACGATGGCGGCCAGATTCTCGCGGGTGAGACCGTGGAAGGTGATGATCTCGTCGATGCGGTTGAGGAACTCCGGCTTGAACTGACGGTGCAGGAGGTCGTCCACCTGGCGGCGCATGGTCTCCGGATCGGTCTGGGCCAGTTCCATGATGATGTGGCTGCCCAGGTTGGAGGTCATGATCAGGATGGTGTTCTTGAAGTCCACCGTCCGCCCCTTGCCGTCGGTCATGCGGCCGTCGTCGAGCACCTGGAGGAGCACGTTGAACACGTCCGGATGGGCCTTCTCGATCTCGTCGAGCAGGATCACCGAGTAGGGCCGCCGCCGCACCGCCTCGGTGAGCATGCCGCCCTCGTCGTAGCCGACGTAGCCGGGGGGCGCGCCGATGAGCCGGGCCACCGAGTGCTTCTCCATGTACTCGGACATGTCGATGCGGATCATGGCCTGTTCCGAGTCGAACAGGAACTCGGCCAGGCTGCGGGCCAGCTCGGTCTTGCCCACGCCGGTGGGGCCGAGGAAGATGAAGCTGCCCAGCGGCCGGTCCGGATCCTGCAAACCGGCGCGCGCCCGGCGGACGGCGTTGGCCACGGCGGTGATCGCCTCGCGCTGGCCGATCACCCGGCCGCCCAGGGCCTCCTCGGCGTGCACCAGTTTCTCCTTCTCGCCCTCGAGCAGCCGGTCCACCGGGATGCCGGTCCACTTGGCAACCACGCTGGCCACGTCCTCGGCGGCAACCTCCTCTTTGAGCATCTGGTGCTGCTCCTGGATCTCGGCCAGGCGGGCGTTGGCCGCCTCCAGCTCCTTCTGCAGCTGGACGATGCGGCCGTAGCGGATCTCCGCCACCTTACTCAGCTCGCCGGCCCGCTCGGCCCGCTGCTCCTCCATGTGGGCCTGGTCGATTTTCGCCTTGATGTCGCGGATGGACTGGATGATGTCCTTTTCCAGGGTCCACTGCCCCTTCATGCCCTTGAGGTCTTCGTCCAGGTTGGCGAGTTCCTCGCGCACCCGGGCGAGCCGCTCGGCCGAGGCCGGATCCTTCTCCTTCTTGAGTGCCTCCTGCTCGATCTCGAGCTTGATCTTGCGGCGCTCGAGCTGATCGATCTCGGTGGGCATGCTGTCGATCTCGATGCGCAGCCGCGAGGCCGCCTCGTCGATCAGGTCGATGGCCTTGTCCGGCAGGAACCGGTCGGTGATGTAGCGGCTGGACAGCGTCACCGCCGCCACCGTGGCCGCGTCCTGGATGCGCACGCCGTGGTGCACCTCGTACTTCTCCTTGATGCCGCGGAGGATGGCGATGGTGTCCTCCTCGCTCGGCTCCTGCACCAGCACCGGCTGGAAGCGGCGCTCCAGGGCCGCGTCCTTCTCGATGTACTTGCGGTACTCGTCGAGCGTGGTGGCGCCGACGCAGTGCAGCTCGCCGCGGGCCAGCGCCGGCTTGAGCATGTTCGAGGCGTCCATGGACCCCTCGGCCGCGCCGGCGCCGACCAGGGTGTGGATCTCGTCGATGAACAGGACGATCTCGCCGGCCCGCTTCTCCACCTCCTTGAGCACCGCCTTGAGCCGGTCCTCGAACTCACCGCGGTACTTGGCGCCGGCCACCAGCGAGCCGAGGTCCAGGGCGATCACCTGCTTGCCCTCCAGGGTGGAGGGCACGTCACCGTTGACGATGCGCTGCGCCAGCCCCTCGACGATGGCGGTCTTGCCCACGCCGGGCTCGCCGATGAGCACCGGGTTGTTCTTGGTGCGGCGGGAGAGCACCTGGATGATGCGGCGGATCTCCTCGTCGCGGCCGATCACCGGGTCGAGCTTGCCGCGCCGGGCCACATCGGTGAGGTTGCGGGCGTACTTCTCCAGGGCCTGGTATTTCTCCTCCGGGTAGGGGTCGGTGACCCGCTGGTTGCCGCGCACGCTCATCAGCGCCTTGAGAAAGGCCTCGCTGGTGACGCCGTTTTTGCTGAGCAGGGCCGTAACCTTGAGCGACCGGTCGGCGAGGATGGTCAGGAACAGGTGCTCCTGGCTGACGTACTCGTCCTGCATGTTGGCCGCGGTTTTGAAGCTCTCCTCGAGCAGGGCGCGAAACCGCGGGGAGGCGTAGGTCTGGCCGGCGCCGGAGCCGCTCACCTTGGGCAGGGCGGCGATGAGCTGGTTGGTTTCGGCCAGCACCACGCTCGGGGTGACGCCCATCTTCTGCAGCACCGGGACCACGACCCCCTCCGGCTGCTCGAGGATCGCCTTGACCAGGTGCTCGGGTTGCAGTTCCTGGTTGCCGCCCGACTGGGCCAACCCCTGCGCGGCCTGGATGGCCTCCTGGGATTTGAGGGTGAATTTGTCGAGTTGCATATCTTCTCTCCATGTCTCTTGACGTTGGCTTGCTGGCGGATCAGGACACGCCTGTACGGAAACAAGAGTAAGGATGAAAACGGCCGTGTCAAGATTTTGGCACCAGATTTCAACCCGCCGTGCGCACACAAAAAAACCCCCTTGCCGAAGATCGGCAAGGGGGTTGGCAGCATCCGCCGCGGGTCCGCTTCAGCCGCAGGAGCCGCCGCAGGAACCAGAACTGCAGCTGCCGCCGCCCAGCGGGTTGGCGGCGGTGATGGCAAAACCGGAGCGGTAGCCAGCCTCGATGAAATCCACCTTGACGCTGCCGCACCGGGTGAGCAGATCGCTGTCCACCAGGAACTTCAACGTGTCTTCCTCGAACACCTTGTCACTCGTTTTTGGCTCATCCAGAGCCAGCCCCAGAGAGGGGCCGCTTCAACCACCCTGCATCAGGGCCACCCGGATGGCGGAACTGATCTTGTTCTGCTCCAGGTAGGCCTTCAGGTTGTTGACGGCCAGTGTTGTCACTTCTAACATTGTCGCCTCCTCGATGTGATGATCGCCCCGCCTGCGGGCGGGGCTGCCTGTTTGTCAGCGTTGGTTCGCGCCCGGGTGCCGGCGGTGATCAACCGCAGGAACCGCCGCAGGAACCGCCCGAGCAACAGCCGCCGCCGGTGCCCAGAGAGTTGGCGGAGGTGATGGCGAACCCGGAGCGGTAGCCCGCTTCGATGAAGTCCACCTTCACGGAACCGCACTGTTCCATCAGGTCGCCGTCGACCAGGAAGGTGAGGGAGTTCTCCGCGAACACCTTGTCCTGTTCCCTGGCCTCATCCAGCGCCAGCCCGAGCGAGGGGCCACTGCAGCCGCCCTGCATGAGGGCGATGCGGATGGGCGAGTCGACCTTGTTCTGCTCCATATAGGCGCGCAGATTGTCGGCGGCCAGATCTGTGATAGTAAACATGCAAACCTCCTGAAAAAATGTGCCCCGCCCGGTCAGGGACGGGAGCGGATCGGGTATGGGGTTAACGGTAAGGAGCCCCACCAGGCAAGTCAACCGCAGATCCGTGCGCACGAAAAAGTCTCTCTACCACATCTTCCGGCCTGAGCAAACCGGTATCGACCGGTTCGGCCCGAATTCCGCGGCGGACCACCCGGCGGCCCGGGCGCCGGGAAAAAAGGAGGCCTCGGCGAAAATCATTGTCAAAAAGGGGCGGCCTTTCTACAATCTTTCGCTTTACGGGGTCCCCCCGACGTGTTCCCTTTCATTGACGAGAACGGTCTCATGCGCGAAAAAATACTCATCTCCACCGGCGGCGGCGATGCACCGGGCCTGAACGCGGTCATTTTTGCCGTGGTCAACTCGGCCACCCGCAAGGGCTGGGAGGTTTACGGCAGCCGCTCCGGCTACGGCGGCCTGCTCGACAAGGACGACCTTATCCGCCTGAACCCCGAGGACGTGGAGGGCATCCTCTCCCAGGGCGGCACCATCCTCGGCTCCACCAACAAGGGCAATCCCTTTGCCAAACCGGTGGAGAACCTTGCCGGGGAGATTCAAATCGTCGACATCTCCGACAAGATACTGAACAATTTCGAACGCATGGGATTCTTCTGCCACATCGCCGTGGGCGGTGACGGCAGCCTCGAGATCGCCCACCGCTTCGCCCAGAAGGGCATGCCGGTGATCGGCGTACCCAAGACCATCGACAACGACCTGGAGGCCACGGACCGCACCTTCGGCTTCGACACCGCCGTGTCCACCGCCACCGACGCCATCGACAAGCTCCACTCCACCGCCAAGTCGCACGACCGGGTGATGGTGGTCGAGGTGATGGGCCGGGAATCCGGCTGGATTGCCCTCTACTCGGGCATCTCCGGCGGCGCCGACGTGATCCTCATCCCCGAGATCCCCTTCTGCCTGGATGCGGTGTGCGAGAAGATCGCGGACAACGAACTGCACGGCAAGCACTACTCGATCGTGGTGGTGGCGGAAGGCGCGCGCGCCGAGGACGGCGAGGTGATCTGCAAGGGCATGGGCGAGGTCGGCCGGACCGAGGTGGTACTCGGCGGCATCGGTGAATGGGTGGCGGAGCAGATCCGCACCCGGCTCGGCAAGGACACCCGTTCGCTGGTGCTCGGCCACCTGCAGCGGGGCGGTTCACCCACCACCTTCGACCGGCTGCTGGCCCTGCGCTTCGGCGCCGCCGCGGTGCGCCTGGCCGAACAGCGCATCTTCGACCACATGGTCGCCTGGGTGCCGCCGAACATGACCTCGGTGCCCATCGCCGAGGCCATCCG
>JAGODN010000235.1 GCA_017998195.1 Desulfobulbus sp.
CAACGCGGGCCTGTTCGCCGCCCGCCTGGCCGCGGACCTGCTGGGCGGTGACGCTTTGGAAACCCGCCTGGCCGCCATGCAGCGGCTGCTGCCGGGCGCCTATTACCTGAGCTTCTACCGCGGCCGCAGCCTGTACGAGCGCGGCGAGACCGAGGCCGCCCTGGCCAGCTTCGACCAGGCCCTGGCCGAGGGCGCGAGCGACGAGGATCTGCCCTACCTGTATTCCTACAAGGGCTGCTGCCTGCGCGACCTGGGCCGCTGGGACGAGGCGGTGGCGGCCCTGGAACAGGGGCTCGCCTGCGACGAGGAACGGCCGGACCTGCACAACGCCCTTGGCGTCTGCGCCTACAAGACCGGCCGCCACGCCGACGCGGTCACTCACTTCCGCCGGGCCGTGGCCCTCAACCCGGCCTCGGCCATCGACTACGCCAACCTGGCGCTCAACCTGGAGCGGCTCGGCGAGCGGGACGAGGCCATCGCCTACTACGAGATCGCGCTCGGCCAGGACCCGACCATCGAGTTCGCCCTCGAACGGCTGGCCGGCCTGCTGGCCGCGGACCCGCAGGAGCGCTGAGGCCATGCACGCCTTTCCCCGCAACCCGGCCAAAATCCTCGTCCGCTCCACCAACTGGATCGGCGACGCGGTGATGACCACGCCGGCGGTGCGCACCATCCGCGAGAACTTCCCGGAGAGCGAGATCACCATGCTCGTCCACCCCTGGGTGGCGGACGTGTTCCGCTACAGCCCGCGCGTGGACAGGATCTTTCTCTATGAAAAAAAAGGGGTTCACAAGGGCTTGAAGGGCATGGTGCGGCTCGCCGGCGAACTGCGGGCCGAGGAGTTCGATTGCGCCATCCTGTTGCAGAACGCCTTCGAGGCCGCCTTCATCACCCGCCTGGCCGGCATCCCGGTGCGGGCCGGCTACACCACCGACGGCCGCTCTCTGCTGCTCACCCACCCCGTGCAGAAGGCCCCGGACCTGGTGCGCAAGCACGAGATCCACTACTACCAGCGCATCATGCGCGGCCTGGGCCTGAAGACCGCGGCCAACGAACTGGAGCTGTTCATCCCCGGCGTGCACGTGGACGCGGCCCGGCAGCGGCTCGGCGAGCGCATCGGCGAGGAGGTCGGGGTGGCGCCGCTCATCGGCTTCAACCCGGGCGCGGCCTTCGGCCCGGCCAAGCGCTGGCCGGCGGAGCGCTACGCCGAGCTGGCCGACCGGCTGAGCGAGCGGACCGGCGGCTGGATCCTCGTGTTCGGCAGCGCGGCCGACCAGCCCACCGCCACGGAGATCCTCGATCGCGCCAAAAATCGGCAGCGGATCGTGGACCTCACCGGCCGCACCAGCCTGGTCGAGGCCATGGCGCTGATCGGCGAGTGCGACGTGTTCGTCACCAACGACTCCGGCCTCATGCACGTGGCCGCGGCCCTGCACACCCCCCAGGTGGCCATCTTCGGCTCCACCGACCACATCCGCACCGGCCCCTACTCGGAGCAGGCGGTGATCGTGCGCAAGGAACTGCCCTGCAGCCCGTGCAAGAAGCCCCGCTGCCCGGAAAAACATTTCCGCTGCATGCGGCTGATCACCAGCGACGAGGTGTTTGCCGCGGTGATCAGGCTGCTCGAGGAGGGCTGATGACCCTGACCACCGGCCGGCCGGCCGTGTTGCTCGACCGGGACGGCACCATCAACGAGCAGATGGGCTACGTCAACCACCTCTCCCGCTTCCACCTGCTGCCCGGCGCGGCCCGGGCGATCCGCGGCCTGAACGAGGCCGGCCTGGCGGTGGTGGTGGTCACCAACCAGTCGGGCCTGGCGCGCGGCTACTTCCCCGAGTCGCTGCTCGAGGCGGTGCACGCCGAGATGTACCGGCTGCTGGCCCAGGAGGGCGCGCGCCTGGACGGGCTCTACGTCTGCCCGCACCATCCCGAGGCCAAGGAAGAACGCTTCCGGCTCGACTGCGACTGCCGCAAGCCGCGCACCGGCCTGTTGGAGCGGGCCGCGGCCGAGCTTGGCCTGGATCTCGGCCGCTCGTACATGGTCGGCGACCGCTGGTCCGACCTGCGCTGCGGCGCGGCCGTGGGCGCGACCACGGTACTCGTGCTCACCGGCTACGGCCGCGGCGACCTTGCCTACGTCGGGCCGGGGCAACCGGTCCAGCCCGACCACGTGGCCGAGGACCTGGAGCGGGCGGCCGCCTGGATTCTTGAGCGCACACGCTGCGCGTGAACACGTACGGGCGCCGGTCACCGGTCCCGACTGCAGTCCCAATCGAAACAAGGAGGCACCAATGCAACGACACATGATCCGCTGGACCACCCTGCTCATGACCCTGCTGCTGGTTTCCGGCTGCGGCTACAACGCCTTGCAGGTCAAGGAGGAGGCGGTGTTCAAGGCCTGGGGCGACATCGAGTCGAGCCTGCAGCGGCGCGCCGACCTGATTCCCAACCTGGTGGAGACGGTCAAGGGCTACGCCAAACACGAGCGCGAGACCCTGGAGGCGGTGATCAGCGCCCGCGCCCGGGCCACCTCGGTGCAGATCTCGCCCAAGGATCTGAGCGACCCGGCGGCCATGCAGCAGTTCCAGGAGGCCCAGGGCGGCCTGAGTTCGGCCCTGGCCCGGCTCATGGTGGTGGCCGAGCAGTACCCGGACCTCAAGGCCAACCAGAACTTCCTTGACCTGCAGCACCAGCTGGAAGGCACGGAAAACCGCATCAACGTCGCCCGCCAGCGCTACAACGAAACGGTCGAGGCGTTCAACGCCGCCATCCGCAAGTTCCCGGAAAACCTGACCAACAAGTTCCTCCTCCACCTCGACCGCAAGGAGTACTTCAAGGCGGAACCGCAGGCCAAGGAAGTTCCCAAGGTGCAGTTCTAGACCGGGCGTTACGGGCCATGCAACCCCTGCGCACCCTGGCGGTGCTGCTCGCGGCCGTTTTCCTGCTGCTGCCGGCCGGCGGGCCGGCGGCGGCCCTGGCGCTTTCGGTGCCCCCGCTCACCGGCCGGGTCAACGACACCGCCGGCGTGCTCTCGCCGGGCACGGTGCAGGCGCTCGAGCAGTCGCTTGCGGCCCTGGAGCGGGAGGAATCCACCCAGATCGTGGTGCTCACCATTCCGGGCCTTGAAGGCGAAAGCCTGGAGGAGTACGCCGTGCGCGTGGTCGAGAAGTGGCAGCCCGGTCAGAAGGGGCGGGACAACGGCGCCCTGCTGCTCATCGCCATCGCCGACCGCAAGATCCGCATCGAGGTCGGCTACGGGCTCGAGGGAGTGCTCACCGACGCCCTGGCCGGCCGCATCATCCGCACCGTCATCGCCCCCAACTTCAAGGCGGGCAACTATGACCGGGGCGT
Organism: Desulfobulbus sp.; assembly: GCA_017998195.1. Taxonomy (GTDB): domain Bacteria; phylum Desulfobacterota; class Desulfobulbia; order Desulfobulbales; family Desulfobulbaceae; genus Desulfobulbus. Next base: position 3,352 of record JAGODN010000235.1, read on the forward strand.
GGTCGACGGCGTGGCCGCCATGGTGGCCGCGGTGCGGGGCGAGTTCGCCGGCCAGGGGTCGGAGCTGACGGACAACCAGCGCGACCCGGGCGAGTTCCTCGTGTTCCTGCTGTTCGGCCTGATGGTCATCGGCAGTGTCTTCCGGCGGCGCAAGCCGGTGGCCGCGGGCGTGGGCGGGGTGTACGCGCCCTTCGCCGGCCTGCTGTTCGCCGGCCTGAGCGGCTGGCAGCAGCTGCTCGTGCTCGTGCCGGTGGGCATGTTCGGCGCCTTTCTCGCCAGCCTGTTCTCCGGCAACCGGCTCTCCGGCCGTCCCGGCGGTGGGTTCCCCACCAGCTACCGCGACTACCGCGGCGGCTTTGGCGGCGGCCTGGGCGGCGGCTTCGGTGGCGGCGGCGGTTTCAGCGGCGGCGGTGGCGGCTCCGGTGGCGGCGGCGCCTCGGGAGGATGGTGAGCATGCAGACCCTGGCAGAACGGTTTTTCACCGGCGCGGAACAGCAGCGCATCACCGCCGCGGTACAGGCGGTGGAGGCGCGCACCAGCGGCGAGGTGGTGGTCATGGTCACCTCGGCCAGCCACGGCTACCCGGAGGCGGGCCTACTCGCGGCCGCGGCCCTGGCCCTGCCCGCGGCCCTGGCAACCGCCTTCACCACCGCCGGCCTGCTCTGGTGGCGGGGCGAGGTGCTGTGGCTGTTCCTGCTGCTCTTCACCCTCTTTTTCGCGCTCCTGCGGCCGCTGGTCGGCCATATTCCCTCCCTGTTGCGGCTTTTCCTGCGCCGCGAGCGGATGGCGGCCGAGGTCGAGCGGGCCGCCTTCACCCACTTCTTCGCCGAGGGGCTGCACGCCACCCGCGAGGCCACCGGCGTGCTCATCTTCCTCTCGGTGCTCGAGCGGCGGGTGTGGATCCTCGGTGACCGGGGCATCAACGCGCGCATCCAGCCGAAGAGCTGGCAGGAGTTCGTCGATCGGCTGACCGCGGGCATCCGCGACCAGCGCCGCTGCGAGGCCCTGTGCGAGGTGATCGTCGAGATCGGCGAGCTGCTCGCCGACCGCTTCCCGCCCGGCACGGACGACCGCAACGAACTGGAAGATCTCGTGATCCTCGCCGGCCCGGGCGCCGGCGGGCGGCTGATCATCCGCTAGGGAAGGAACATGGCCGCAGCCGGTCACTCCCCCGGGCCGTGCGCCTGCCTGTTCGACC
>JAGODN010000236.1 GCA_017998195.1 Desulfobulbus sp.
CCGCGGCGACGCCGGGGCGCCGGTGTTCGAGTTCTCGCCCGAGGTGGTCAGTGATGCGGCCCGGCAGCGGATCAAGCGGACCACCACCTACACCCTGGAGGGGCTGGTCGCCAATGTCCGCGAGGTCGCCGCCATGTTCCATGGCCGGGTGCGGATCGAGGTCTTCTTCAGCCGCTACCACCCGGATACCGATGCCGCCTCGCTGCTCGACGAGATCAGGGAAATCGTCCTGCTCAAGCACCGGTGGTTCGCCGACGGAACAACGGCCGCGCATGTCTGTTACGACCACCTGTCCACCGATGTGGGCAGCCGCTACTGGGAGCGGTTCATCACCCGGCCGGACTCGTTCGCCGCCTTTCTCGAACAGAAGGAGCGGATCGACCTGGGAGGCGGCCATCCTTTTCCGGTGGACAACCTCTGCCTGTATGTGCCGCCGGAGCTGGAGCCCGAATTTCTCATGCGGTTCGAGGCCCTGGTGCTGGTGCTCGAACGGCTGGAACAGCAGGCCCACGAACTCTTCCACATCCTCTGCGCCTGCCTGGGTGGGGGCTGGCTGGACGAGCTGTGTGCGCTCCTGCCCGGGTTTCTCGGCGAGGCGTCCTTGCCCGCGTTCTGGGACCGGCCGCCCCTGGAAGCGCTCCTGGTCGGGTTGGAGCAGCGGCTGGAGGCAGGCGGGGCACGGACGGCCATGCCGTTTCTGCACGACCTGTTCGCCTTCAGCCGGGCCAAGCTGGGCCGGGCCGCACTGCCCGCGACCACCGGGCCGGGAGCAAGTGCCGGGGACGGTCCCCGGGTGCTCGACCGCGAGCGGGTGAGTGTCCACGAACACGATTATCCCGACCTGCACCGATTTCTCGGCCGGCTGGCGGAGAGTCGCGGCAACCCGGCCTACGAGCGCACCGTGTTCCTGCTGCTCGGCGGGGATATCCTCGCCGTGCCGCATGCATTCTACCGGGCCACGCTCAGGAGGTTCGAGACGCCCACGACCCTGTCCGACTACCTGGACAGCCTGCCCGAGCGGGCCGGGTTCGACCGCCGGGCCCATGGCCGCCTGGTGGAACGACTGGTTGGCGAGGGGGTGCTGATACCGTCCGCGGCGGGTTGAGCGGCCGCGGCCGGGAAGAGGGCGGGAGCGAGGGCGATCCGGGCCGGAAAAGGCGGGGCGAAGATTGGAAAAAACCGGCGGGCAGGGCCTGGGCGGCCCTGCCCGCCGGTGGTTCAGTGTGTTGGTGCGATGGGGTTCAGAAGCGGTAGCCGATGCCGACGCCGATGAGCCACGGGTCAACGTCCACATTGGTGGTGACCACCGTGCCGAGCGCGCCGACGGCCACGTCCACATCCACCCAGACCTTCTTCAGGTCCACGTTCAGGGACCAGTTGTCGGTGAAGAAATAGTCGAACCCGACCTGCAGGGCGTAGCCGATCTCGTTGTCGTCATAGTCGACCCAGTCGGCATCGCCCGGATCCTCGTCGGGGATGAGGACGTAACTGATGCCGGCGCCGACGTAGGGCCGGAAGGTCTTGTTCGGCATGAAGTGGTACTGCGCAGTCAGGGTCGGCGGCAGCAGGTCGAGGGAACCGAGATCGATGTTGCCCACCGCCGTTTTCTCGGCCGACACGTCGTGCTCGGCATAGGTGAGGGTCAGCTCGGCGGCGATGTTGTCGGTGAAGAAGTAGGTGAAGTTCAGATCCGGGGCGATGGCGCTGTCCACCTCGGCCTCACCCCCGATGACGCTGATCCGACTGCTGCTGTCGTCCGGGATGATGCCGAGCGCCCGCACCCGCACCATCCACGGACTGTCACCGGCCGCGAGGCCCGCTCCGGCCGTGGCGTGCAGCAGCAGGCAGCAGCCCGCAACCAGTCCCGCATGTTTCAACTCCCTGAACAGTTGCATAGTCCCTCCTCAATCCTGATGATTGATGTTCCGGGAGTTCGCGTCCGGACGATCCGGGCGCCTCCCGGCCTGTCCACAGCCGGATGGTCCACGGGGGAGCGATCCGTCACTGCTCGGTGGGGTGCGTGTCGGCCCGGGCGGACAGACACGGTTGGGTCTTGGTTAGCGCGCCCGGGCAGGGAAGTCAATGCCAATTTTTCCACTCTTCCGGGGAGTTGGACACCGGGCGGGCAGCGCCTCGGCCGAGCCGGCGGCGGGCAACAAAAAACCCGCAATCCTGTGCGGATCGCGGGTTCGTTGAACGGCTTGGCGGGCCGTTGGCCTGACTTTTGGTGGAGCTAACCGGGATCGAACCGGTGACCTCTTGAATGCCATTCAAGCGCTCTCCCAGCTGAGCTATAGCCCCTGAATTTTTCAGGGAGTCAGATACCATGCCCGTCCGGTCGCTGTCAAGGGTTTCTCAAATCTTTTTCCCGGAACAACCATAGACGTTGCCAAGCAGGGGCGTGCTTGGTAAGGTAGCCCGCTGGCTCTACGAACGTTTTGTTTCTTTCCGCGCCGTCGCCGCTTTCCGGACGGATCCCGTCCGCCGCTCACGGCCGCGAATACCATATTGACAGGTGATCCCGGCATGTTTTCTCCGTTGAATTTTCTCTTTGGCTGGATGTCCAACGACCTGGCGATCGATCTCGGCACCGCCAACACGGTCCTCTATGTGAAAGGCAAGGGTATTGTCCTGCGCGAGCCCTCGGTGGTGGCGGTGCGCAAGGACAGCCGCGGCAGCCGGGTGTTGGCCGTGGGCAAGGAGGCCAAGGAGATGCTGGGGCGGACCCCCGGCAACATCGTCGCCATCCGGCCCATGAAGGACGGCGTGATCGCCGATTTCGAGGTGACCGAGGCCATGCTGCGCTATTTCATCAACAAGGTGCACAACCGCCGCACCCTGGTGCATCCCCGGATCATCATCTCGGTACCGTCCGGCATCACCCAGGTGGAGAAGCGGGCCGTGCGCGAGACGGCCGAATCCGCCGGCGCCCGCGAGGTCTACCTGATCGAGGAGCCCATGGCCGCGGCCATCGGCGCCGACCTGCCGATCACCGAACCCACCGCCAACATGATCGTCGACATCGGCGGCGGCACCACCGAGGTGGCGGTCATCTCCCTGGCAGGCATCGTCTACGCCAAGTCGGTGCGGGTGGCGGGCGACAAGATGGACGACAGCATCCTCCAGTACATCAAGCGCAAGCACAACCTGGCCATCGGCGAGCGGACCGCGGAGGAGATCAAAACCACCCTCGGCAACGTCCTGCCGGAAGAGCCCTACCAGACCATGGACATCAAGGGGCGTGACCTGGTGTCCGGCATCCCCAAGACCCTGACCATCACCTCCAAGGAAATCCAGTCGGCCATCTCCGAGCAGGTGGACGTGATCGTCGACGCCGTCCGGGTGGCGCTGGAACAGACCCCGCCGGAATTGTCGGCGGACATCGTCGACCAGGGTATCGTTCTCACCGGCGGCGGCGCCCTGCTGAAGAATCTCGACACGCTCCTGAAACGGGAGACCGGCATGCCGATCATCGTCGCCGACGATCCCCTCTCTTCGGTGGTGCTCGGCTCCGGCCGGGCCCTCGACAATCTCGAGATCCTGCGGGAGATCGCCATCGATTAACCGCCGCCGTCCCGGACCGGCGGCGTGTGCCCGCGCCGATTCCCGCCCCGGACGGACCCAGCGGGTGCTCTTCCCGTCGTTTCCATGAGAAAAAAACTCACCAGAAAAAAAAGCGACCGCTACCGGTTGTTCCGCTTTGTCTTCCTCGCCGGCCTGGTGCTGACCCTGACCCTCATTTTTCTTGTCTCCACCCTCGGCAGTCAGCGGTTTGGCGCCCTGCACCGGATGGTGATCGAGACGGTGGGACCGGTACAGAAGCTGTTCGCCACCGGTGGCGCCGCCATCGGCACGTTCAAGAGCGAATACCTCAATATCCTCCAGGACGTGATCAAGGTCCGCGAGGAGAACAAGCGGCTGCTCACGCAGTTGCAGGAAACCGAGGCCACCCTCAACCGGGCCCGCGAGGCCATGGCCACCAACGCCAGTCTGCGTCGCCTGCTGGAGTTCAAGAACAACCTCGCCCGACCGATGGTGGGGGCCATGGTCATCGGCAAGGATCCGTCCACCTGGTTCCACTCGGTGATCATCGACCAGGGCGCCAACCGCGGCATCGTCAAGGGCAACGCCGTGGTCAACAGCGACGGCGTGGTCGGTCAGATCTTCACCACCTCGCCCAACTACTCCAAGGTGCTGCTCGCCATCGCGCCCTCCAGCGCCATCGACGTGATGCTGCAGAAGTCGCGGGTGCGCGGCATGCTCAAGGGCAACGGCACCCTGACCTACCGGCTCGAGTACATTCTCAAGACCGTGGAGGTGGCGGAAGGCGAACATGTGGTCACCGCCGGCTACGGCGGGGTGTTTCCCACCGGCGTGCCGGTCGGGGTGGTGTCCAGGATCGTCCACAAACCGCGGGGCATGTTCCACGAGATCGAAGTGACCCCGGCGGTGGATTACCAGACCCTCGAACACCTGATGGTCATCGAGCGGCAGGATGTG
>JAGODN010000014.1 GCA_017998195.1 Desulfobulbus sp.
GTGTCAAGGGGCTGTCCCTGGGCAGCAGGGTCCGCAACCTGGTGCAGATGCCGCTGGCCATAGTGGCGGCCCGGCGGATGCTCGGCCGCTTCCGGCCGGACCTGGTGTTCGGGGTGGGCGGCTACGTGACCGGGCCGGTGCTGCTTGCCGCCCGCACCCTGGGAGTGCCGGTGGTCATCCACGAGCAGAACTCGGTGCCGGGCATGGCCAACCGGCTGGCCGGCCGACTGGCGGACCGGATCTGCATCTCGCTGCCCTGCCAGCCGCCGTTCCCGGCGGCCAGGACGGTACTCACCGGCAACCCGGTGCGCCAGGAAATCCTGGCGGCGGCGAAGGGAGAACGACCGGTGCACGAGGTACCGACCCTGCTCGTACTCGGCGGCAGCCAGGGCGCTCACCGGGTCAACCTGCTCATGCTCGAGGCGGCGGAAGTGCTTGTGGCTGAGGGACGGCCGGTGCGCATCATTCACCAGACCGGCACGGCCGACGAGGCCACGGTTCGGGAGGGATACCGGCGGATCGGGGTCGAGGCCGAGGTGTCGGCCTTCATCCGCGACATGGCCGGGGTCTACCGACGGGCCGATCTGGCGGTGTCCCGGGCCGGCGCGACCACCCTGGCCGAACTGGCCGTGATGGGGCTGCCGGCGCTGCTTGTTCCCTATCCCTACGCGGCCGACAACCACCAGCTGACCAATGGAAAATACTATGAAAAAACGGGCGGATGCGTTGTGGTCGAGGAGGCCGGCCTGACCGGGGAAATTCTCGGCAAAGCGGTCAGCGAACGCTTGCATAACAGGGAAGAGTTACATACAATGGCCGCCAAAATGCGGGCCATGGCCCTGCCGGACGCCGCCCTGCGGATTGTCGACGAGTGCCTCCGCCTCGTGTCGTCACGGAGCGGAAAACCTTTTTGAGGTTCTCACCAACACGGGCCCCATGTACAGGAAGACCAAGCACATCCATTTTGTCGGCATCGGCGGCATCGGCATGTCCGGCATCGCCGAGCTGCTCCTCAGCCTCGGCTACCGGGTGAGCGGGTCCGACCTGCGCTCCACCGACATCACCCGCCGGCTGGCCGGGCTGGGCGGGGTGATTCACGAGGGTCACGAGGCCCCTTGGGTGGCGGGCGCGGACGTGGTCGTCACCTCCACGGCCATCGCCGCCGACAACCCCGAGGTGGTCGCGGCCCGCGAACAGCACATCCCGGTCATCCAGCGCGCCGAGATGCTGGCCGAACTGATGCGGCTGAAGAAATACGGCATCGCCGTGGCCGGCAGCCACGGCAAGACCTCCACCACCTCCATGGTCGCCACCATCCTCGCCGAGGCCGGTCTCGACCCGACCGTGGTGGTCGGCGGCAAGGTGCACGGCTTCGGCAGCAACGCCAAGCTGGGTGAGGGCGAGTTCCTCGTGGCCGAGGCGGACGAGAGCGACGGCTCCTTCCTCAAGCTGTCGCCGGTGATCGAGGTGATCACCAACATCGACCTCGAGCATCTTGATTATTATCGGGATATCGAGCAGATCAAGGACTACTTCGTCGATTTCGTCGAGCGCCTGCCCTTCTATGGGGTGGCCATCGTCTGCTTCGACAACGACCACGTGGTGCAGATCCTGCCCCGCCTGCAGAAGCGCATCCTCACCTACGGCCTCACCGAGCAGGCCGACCTGCAGGCGGTGCGGATCGTCACCGGCGGCGGCACCAGCGAATTCACCGTTCGTTTCCGTGACCGCGAGGTGGGCCGCGTCCGCCTGAACCGGCCGGGCCGGCACGTGATCTACAACAGCCTCGCCGCCATCGGCGTGGCCTTGGAGCTGGAAATCGATTTCGCGGTTATCGCCCGCGCCCTCGAAGGGTTCCAGGGGGTGCAGCGGCGGCTGCAGGTCAAGGGCGAGGCCGGCGGCGTGCTCGTGGTCGACGACTACGGCCACCACCCCACCGAGATCCGCGCCACCCTGGACGCGGTGCGCGAGGGCTGGCCCGAGCGGCGGGTGGTGGTGGCCTTCCAGCCGCACCGCTACACCCGGACCCGGGCCCTGTTCGCCGAGTTCACCACCGCCTTCCGCAGGGCCGACGTGCTGGTTTTGGCCGATATCTACGCGGCCAGCGAACAGCCGATCGAGGGCATCACCTCCGAAAGCCTGCTGGAAGCGATCAAGCAGCACGGCCAGCGCCAGACCGTGCACATCCCCAACCTGGTGCAGCGGCCGGAAGCCCTGCTCGAGGTGCTGCAGCCGGGTGATCTGCTCCTCACCCTGGGGGCCGGCAACATCGTCCAGGCCGGCGAGCAGCTGCTGGCGCAGTTGGAGGGCGGCCGATGAGTTCCGTGGCAACGGTCACCAGTACCGCCACCGGGGAGGAACAACCATGGTGATGAACAGCCGGCAGCGCGCCGTCCTGACCGCCCTGTGCCCCTCGACCCGCTGGGAGGTGAGCATGGCCAGCCACTCGACCTTCCGCGCCGGCGGTGTGGTCGAGGCCATGGCCGAACCTGCCGACAGCGGGCAGCTCGCCGCCGTGGTGCGCTGGCTGCACCGCGAAGGGGTGGCCTGGCGGGCCATCGGCGGCGGTTCCAACATCCTCGTCGCCAGCCGCTACCACGAGGGCGTGTTCATCCGCCTGCGCGGTTCGGTGCGCGACCTCTGTCCCGAACCGGTATCAGCGGGCGGCAGGCAAGGGTCCCAGGTCACGGTCGAGGCCGGCTGCAGCCTGGCCGCCTTTGTCTCCTGGTGCGCCGGCCGCGGACTGACCGGCCTGGAGTTCATGGCCGGCATCCCGGGCAGCGTCGGCGGGGCCATCCGCATGAACGCCGGCGCCTTTGCCCGCGCCATCGGCGAGGCCCTGCACTCCGTCACCTGTCTCAGTGCCCAAGGCGAGTTCCGCGAGATGGCCCGGGACGAGATCGCCTTTGCCTACCGCAGCACCCGCCTGCCCGGGGAGCCGGGCGAGCGCTGGCTCATCTGTCGCGGCGTTTTTGTCCTCCAGCAGGCCGACCAGCAGGAGCTGACCGCCCGCTGCCGGGACATCGTCGCCTGCCGGCGGGAGAAACAGCCGGCCGGGGTCGGCTCGGCCGGGTCGTTCTTCAAGAACCCGGAGGGCGATTTCGCCGGGCGGCTCATCGAACAGGCCGGGCTCAAGGGGCTGAGCCGCGGCAAGGCCATGGTTTCGCCCAAGCACGCCAACTTCATCGTCAACACCGGCGGCGCCGAGCCCGAGGATATCATCGCCCTCATGCAGGAGGTGCGCGAGCGGGTGTTCACGCACAGCGGCGTCCTCCTCGAACCGGAGGTCCATATCCTCTAACCGGGGACGCGTGGGACAATGGCGGTCTATACCCCCCGCAAGATACCGCAGCGTCCCTCCCGGAGCGGCGGCCGCAAACGGCGCTCCCTGGGCGAGATCCTGCGCATCCTGCTGCGACGCAGGACCAGGACGGCCCAGTACGGCACCGGGGCGGTGGTCAGCGGGGCGCAGCGGCTGTGGAAATGGAAGCGCCTGTCACGCACCACCCTGCTGGTGCTCACCCTCTGCGGCGCACTGGTGACCGGCCTGTGGTTCTCGTACCAGGCCCTGATCCGCTCCGACATCTTCCGCCTGAGCGACATCCGCATCAGCGGGCTGAAGGTGGTGACCGACCGGCAGATTCTCGACCTGAGCGGGCTGCAGCACGGCGCCAGCCTGCTCCAGTTCCGGCCCAAGGCGGCGGCGGCCCGGATCGCCGCCCACCCCTGGGTGCAGCAGGTGGACATCAGGACCCGCTGGCCGTCCACCCTGGTGATCGAGGTTCGCGAACAGCAGGTGCTGGCGCTGGTGAACATCGAGGGCGAAAAGGAGCGGCGCCTGCGCTACCTGAACCGGGACGGCCAGGTGTTCGCCGAGATCGAGCCCGGCCAGGATATCGACCACCCGGTGATCACCGGGCTGGTGGCCGGGCGGGACGTGGTCGCCGACACCCTCGTCAAGGGCGGCCTGGCCGAGGCAGCGCAGACCTTTCTCGGCCTCGCCGCCCAGGGGCACGCCATCCTGCCCCTGCAGGCGGTGAGCGAGGTGCACCTCGACCCCAAGGAGGGGCTGATCATCTATCTGGCGGACCGCCCCTTCCCGATCTATTTCGGCCGGGACCGTCTGCAGACGAAGTACTACCGGCTGATCAGGGTGCTGGATCAGCTGTACAGCAGGAAACAGGTCGATACCGTGAAAGAAATCAGAATGGACTACGCAGATGATAAGGTCTTGGTTGTCGGATCACAAACCGACGGATGAGGATGTGGAGGAACAGGAACCGCGTGAGCCCGGGGAGCTCGTCGCCAGCCTGGACATAGGCACCACCAAGGTGTGCGCCATGATCGGCGAGGTCTTCGACGACCGGGTGGAGATCATCGGCGTGGGCACGGCGGCCTCCTCCGGCATGAAGAAGGGCGTGGTGGTGAACATCGAGTCCACCGTCCAGTCGATCCGCCAGGCGGTGAACGCGGCCTCGGACATGGCCGGCTGCGACATCGAAAGCGTCTACGTGGGCATCGCCGGCAACCACATCAAGGGGTTCAACTCCCCCGGCATCATCGCCATCAACAACCAGGAGATCAAGGAAAAGGACATCGAGGCGGTCATCCAGGCGGCGCAGACGGTCAAGATCTCCGACAACCAGCAGATCATCCATGTCCTGCCCCAGGAGTACATGGTCGACGACCACACCGGCATCCAGAACCCGCTGGGCATGACCGGCGTGCGCCTGGTCACCAACGTGCACATCGTCACCGCCGACGTCACCGCCCTGCACAACGTGGTCACCAGCTGCAACCGGGCGCAGCTGGCGGTGGCCGAGATCGTGCTCGAATCCGTGGCCTCGTCGCTGTCCGTACTCAACAAGGACGAGATGGAACTGGGCGTGGCGCTCATCGACATCGGCGGCGGCACCACCGACCTGGCGATCTTCTGCAACGGCACCATCAAGCACACCTGGGAACTGGCGCTGGGCGGCAACAACCTGACCAGCGACCTGTCGGTGGGACTGCGCACGCCCCTGCAGGAGGCTGAAGAGCTGAAATACCTGTACGGCGGCGCGCTCGCCTCGATGATCAAGGAGAACCACATCATCGAGGTGCCCACCGTGGGGGACCGCAAGCCGCGCAAGGTATCGCAGCGGATCATGGTCGAGATCCTCGAGGCGCGCATGGAGGAGATCCTGCAGATGGTCAACAAGAACATCAGCGCCTCCGGGTATCGCAACCGCATCAACGCCGGCATAGTCCTCACCGGCGGCACCGCCCTGTTGGCCAACATCGTCGAGATGGCGGAGCAGGTGTTCGACCTGCCGGTGCGCATCGGCTACCCGCAGGGTGTGGGCGGCCGGATCGAGGATATCCGCTCGCCCCGGTGTACCACCGGGGTGGGGCTGGTGCTGTACGGCAGCAAGGCCAAGACCTACGTGCCCAAGGAGCGCGGCGGGGTGTTCAGCCGGTTCAGGGGCTGGGTGAAAAATATCGTTTAATACGGCAGAGTTTTCCATTTAGTCGGCCCGAAGAAAATGGTATAGAGGGCAGGGGAAATCAAGGACTACCTTTCTGGGGAGAGACGCATGGCTTTCAGGATAGCGGAAGAAGAATCTGTGGCTGTGATCAAGGTGATCGGTGTGGGCGGCGGCGGCGGCAACGCCATCAACACCATGGTGGAAAACCGGCTGACCGGCGTGCAGTTCATCGCCGCCAACACGGACATGCAGGCGCTGGAAAAATCCCGGGCCGACATCCGCCTGCAGCTGGGTCCGGGCATCACCAAGGGCATGGGGGCCGGCGCCGAACCGGAAATGGGGCGGGAGGCGGCCCAGGAGAGCTACGAAGACCTGCAGAACGTGCTCAAGGGTGCGGACATGGTGTTCGTCACCGCCGGCCTCGGCGGCGGCACCGGCACCGGCGCGGCGCCGGTGATCGCCAAGCTGAGCAAGGAGTCGGGCGCGCTCACCGTGGCCGTGGTCACCAAGCCGTTCTATTTCGAGGCCAAGAAGCGGATGCGCAACGCCGAGGCCGGCTGGGAGAAGCTCAAGGAGTATTCGGACACGATCATCACCGTGCCCAACGACCGACTGCTCAGCCTGATGAACAAGAACTCGACCCTGGTCAACATGATGGAGATGGTCGACAACGTCCTCTTGCAGGCGGTCAAGGGCATCACCGACCTGATCAACCTGCCGGGGCACATCAACGTCGACTTCGCCGACCTGAAGACGGTCATGAAGGAGGTCGGCCCGGCCATCATGGGCACCGGCACCGCCTCCGGCGAGAACCGCGCCACCGAGGCGGCCAAGCGGGCCATCGACAATCAGCTGCTCGAGGACGTGGGCATCGACGGCGCCCGCGGCATCCTCATCAACATCTCCGCGGCCAAGGAGACCCTGACCATGAACGAGTTCATGGAGGCCTCGGCCCTGATCCAGGAAAAGGCGCACGAGGAGGCCAACATCATCATCGGCGCCCTGTTCGACGAGTCGCTCGGCGACGAACTGCGGGTCACGGTGATCGCCACCGGCATCTCCAGCATCGAGGAACCGGAGATCTCCCAGCTGGAGGTGGTGCGCAACCGCCAGCCCCAGCAGCTGCCCAAGTCCAAGCAGGGCCGGCTGGCGCGGATCTTCGAAGAGGAGACGGTGTTGGCGGAAAGCCCCGGCAGCCCGGTGACCATCGCCAAGCCCAACGCGCTGCCCAAGGGGTTGCCGCGCATGCCCAAGCCGATCTTCGACGACAACGAACGCACCGAGTTCGACGAACCCGCCTATCTGCGCAAGAAGGCGAATTGAATACCGGCCGGTCGCCTTGTCCTCGGCGGGCGGTCGGGCCGGCAGCCAGCCAGGCGCGCAGGGGAATATCGTTACGATATTCCCCTGCTCCCTTTCCGGGCCGGCGCCCCGGTCCCCCTGCCTGCGGCCCCGGGCCCATGGACTGACCATGCAGACTGATCACCCCCTGTTTTTCACCCCCGGTCCTTTCCCTTGTCGTCCGTCCTGACAGGAGAACAAGGCACGGTCCGCAAGAAGTGGACGGGCAGGCTGCCCGTGGCCCTGCTCTACGCCAACACCTACCCGGTGGCCGTGTCCAACCTCGGCTACCAACTGGTCTACACCCTGCTCAACCGCCTGGACGAGGTGGTCTGCGAGCGATTCGTCTACCCGGCGGACGGCGGACCGTTGCGCTCACTCGAATCCTCCCGGCCGCTCACCGATTTTCCCCTGGTGTTCGCCTCAATCAGCTTTGAACACGATTACCCGCGCCTGGCCGCGATGCTGGCCGCGGGCGGAATCGCCCCGCTGGCCGCGGAACGCTCCGACCGGGTGGCCGCAGCCAGCCCGCTGGTGGTGTTGGGCGGGGTGGCGGTGTTCATGAACCCGGAACCGCTGGCCGCGTTCGCCGACCTGATGGTCATCGGCGAGGCTGAAGCGGTGCTGCCGGAGTTGATGCCCCTGCTCGCCGACTGCGCGACCCTGGATCGGGCCACCCTGCTGCAGCGGATCGGCGCCCGTCTGCCAGGTTGCTATGTGCCGGGGCTCTACCGTTTCGTCCACGGCCCGGACGGCGTGCTCGCGTGCATCGAGCCTGCACCCGGGCTGCCGCCGCGCATCACCCGGGTCTCGGCCCCGGCCATGGAGGTGGCCGCCCACTCGACCCTGCTGTCACCGGAGGCCGAACTCGCCATGTACATGGTGGAGTTGGGCCGCGGCTGCAGCCGCGGCTGCCGGTTCTGCGCCGCCGGCTTCATTTACCGGCCGCCGCGACTGTGGCCGGCGGAGACGATCCTCCGCGGCCTGGAGGCCCGGCCGGCCGGAGTGGACCGCATCGGCCTTCTGGGCATGGAGATGGCCGCTCCGGAGACGGTGGACCGGATCGCCGCCCAGCTCGCCGCCGGCAGCTGCTCGCTCTCCTTTTCCTCGCTGCGCGCCGACCGCATCACCGACCAGACCCTGGCCCTGCTCGCCGCCTCCCGCCTCAAAAGCGTGGCCATCGCCGCGGACGGCTGTTCGGCCCGGCTGCGCCGGCTGATCAACAAGGGGCTCGACGAGCCGGAACTGCTGGACGCGGCCGAACGGCTGGTCGCAAGCGGCATCTTCCACCTCAAGCTCTACGTGATGATCGGCCTGCCCACGGAAACCACCGCTGACCTGGATGAACTGGTCCGCCTTGTCGACCGGCTGCAGGCCCGCATCCTGCCCCTCGGCCGCAGCCGGGGCCGGGTGAGCGTGCTCACCCTGTCGATCAACTGCTTCGTGCCCAAGCCGTGGACCCCGTTCCAGTACTGTTCGTTCGGCGGCCTGGAGGATCTGCCCCCGGGCAAAAAGGGGACGGCCCAGGCGCTGGCCGCGCTGAAGGAGAAGATCGGCTACCTGCGCGGCACGCTCGGCTCCCGGGCCAACCTGCGCCTCAAGTTCGACCACCCGGACCAGGCCCTGCAGCAGGCGGTGTACAGCCGGGCCGACCGGCGCATCGGCCCGGCCCTCATCGACATCGGCACCGGCCGGGCCTCGTTCGCCCGGGCGCTGGCCCGCCACGGTCTCGATGCCTGGCAGTACGGGGTTCGACCGCGCGGCCGGGACGAACTGCTGTGCTGGGAGGTGGTGGACCACGGCATCCGCGGGGACTACCTCCTGGACGAGTACGACCGGGCCCTGCGCGGCGTTGCCACCCGGCCGTGCGAACCCGCCCTCTGCCGCCGCTGCGGAGTCTGTCGTGAACCGGCGCCGGTCTGATCTCAGCCCTCTGCCGGGCCGAATGGCCGGCCGACTGGCTGCGCTGGCCGGATGGCTGCGCCGGCTCGTTGCCCGCCGCCCGGATTGGCCCGGCCTCCTGCGCCGGCACCGGCAGGACCGGCAGGACCGGCAGAGCAGCACGCTGCTGCCGTTCGAGCTGGTCAAGTACTTCTCGTTCACCTCGCTCGCCCTCATCCTGATTGCCTCGTTCATCCTGTCCTGGGTGATCGCGAGCAATGCCAAGACCGTGCTCCTGCAGCGCAGCGAGGCCTATTCACGGCTGTTCGCGGACAACCTCAACCGCCAGGTGTTCGTCCAGTTCGTCCTGCCCACGGTGGTCCGCTACGGCCGCATCGCCCTGTCCGACCCGGAGCAGTACGAGCGGCTCGACCGGATCGTCGCCAACATCACCCGCGGCATGCGCATCGAGTCGGTGACCATCTACGAGCCGCGCCAGAACCGCATCGCCTACTCGACCATGGCCGAGCTCATGGGTAAGCGCGACCTGGGCGGGCTGGAGTACCATAAGGCGCTCAAGGGCGAAAACAACTCGGCGCTCATCTCCGGCGGCTCCCTGCTCAGCCTGCTGCCCGGCACGGCCGAGATCTTCTGCACGCTCAAGACCTACGTGCCCTTCCGCCAGGAGAACCGGCTGGGCGAGCACACCGGTGAGATCATGGGCGTGATCGAGGTGGTCCAGGACCTGTCCGACGACCTGGAGACCATCATCGGCCTGCAGGGGCGGGTGATCGTGCTGTCGCTGACCATCATGGGCATCCTCTTCACCATCCTCAGCCTGATCGTGGTCCGCGCCAACCGCATCATGGCCAAGCGGGCCGAGGAGCGGCTGCAGCTCGAGGAGCAGCTGGGCGAGGCGCAGCGGCTGGCCACGCTCGGCAAGATGGTGGCCGCGGTCTCCCACGAGATCAAGAACCCGCTGGGCATCGTCCGCTCCACCGCCGAGATCCTCGCCAGCCGGATCGGCAAGGTGGCGCCGGGCAACGAGGGGCTGGCCAACATCATCATGGAGGAGACCCTGCGGCTCGACGCCATTGTCCGCGAGTTCCTCGACTTTGCCCGGCCGCGCGAGATCCGGCTCGAGGCGGCCTCGCTCAACGAGGTGGCGGAGCGGGTGCTGCGCTTCATGGAGGCGGAATTCAAGCAGAAATCCGTGCTCCTGCGCCGCCGGCTCGACCCGCACCTGCCCGAGATCCCGATGGACGCCGAGCAGGTCTACCAGGTGGTGTTCAACATCGTCTTCAACGCGGTCCAGGCCATGCCCTACGGCGGCGACCTGGTGGTCAGCTCGCGGCTGGACGACGACGGCCAGCTGGTGGTGCTGGACATCACCGACACCGGCGTGGGCATCCCGGCGGACAAGCTCGAGCAGATCTTCGCCCCGTTCTACACGGACAAGAGCCGCGGCACCGGCCTGGGGCTGTGCATCGCCCGCTCCATCATCGAAAAGCATGGCGGCCGGATCACGGTACAGAGCCGCCCCGGGGACGGCAGCACCTTCACCGTGACCCTGCCCACGGGCTCGTGATGACCACCCCGCGACGCATCGGCTGCTGCATCACCGCCCACGGTTTCGGCCACGCCACCCGGGCCGCGGCGGTCATGGAGGCCCTCGGCCGGCGGCTGCCGGTCGACTGTACGATCGTCACCGCGGCGCCGGCCCAGCTGTTCGCCGAATCGCTGAGTGCGCCGCACACAGTCCATTCCATGGTCGTGGACATCGGCCTGGTGCAGCGGGATGCCATGACCGAGGATCTGGACGCGACCCTGGCGGCCCTGGACGGGTTCTACCCGATGGCGGAGCGGCTGGTCGACCGGGTCGCCGGCCTGCTCCGCGGCTGCGAGCTGGTGCTCTGCGACATCGCCCCGCTGGGCATCGCGGCCGCGGCCCGGGCCGGTATCCCCTCGGTGCTCATCGAGAATTTCACCTGGGACTGGATCTACGCCGGCTACCTGGACCGCTGCCCCGGCCTGGCCCGGCACATCGACTCTCTGGCCGGGCTGTTCGCCCGGGCCGACTACCGCATCCAGGCCGCCCCGGCCGGGCGGGCAGCGGCCTGCGACCTGGTGGTGCAGCCGGTGGCGCGATCGGTGCGCGACCCGGAACAGGTGCGTCGGCGGCTCCGTCCGGCTGCCGGCCAGCGGCTGGTGCTGGTGACCATGGGCGGGGCGGGCGGCGGGGTGGTGTCGCTGGCGCCGCTGGTCAAGCGCAAGGAGCTGCTTTTCCTGTTCACCGGTCGGGGCCGGGAGAACGAGTTTCTCCACAACCTGCGCTTCCTCGGCAGCGACGACCCCGCATGGTACCATCCCGACCTGGTGGCCGCGGCCGACCTGGTGGTCGGCAAGGTCGGCTACTCCACCGTGGCCGAGGCCTACCACGCGGGCCGCTCGTTCGCCTATGTGCGGCGACCGGCCTTCCGCGAGTCCGCCACCCTGGCCGCCTTTGTCGACCGCCACCTGGATTCCTGGGAACTCGGCCCGGAACAGCTGCACAACGGCGCCTGGCTCGAGACCCTGCCGCCGCTGGCGGTGGGGCCGCCGCTGGTCACGCACCGGGTGAACGGCGCGGACCAGGCGGCTGACTTTCTCTTCGGCCTGCTCCAGGGAGAGCCCCGGGCCGCCTGAGGACCGGGATCGCGAATCGTTCCGCCCCGCCGATCAAGCAAACGGCCGCCCTCCGACCGTCGATCCCCCGGCCGGTGCGTCCCCGAACCTCCCCCGGCCCATCCCCGTTTTCGTCTCATCCCCAAGAGGTGTACCCGCATGGGTCTTGTTCACGAACTGCGCCTGCGTTATCCGCCGATCATCCTGCTGCTCGCCCTGCTGTCCGCCTTCCCGCCGCTGGCCACGGACATGTACCTGCCGGCCCTGCCGCTGCTGCAGCGGGAGTGGGGTGTCCCGCTGGTGACCGCCAACCTCACCCTGGTGATCTTTTTCGTCACCTACTGCGCCTTCCTGCTCGTCTACGGGCCGCTCTCCGACCGCTACGGCCGGCGGCCGCCGCTCGTTGTCGGGGTCAGCCTGTTCATCGTCGCCTGCCTGGCCTGCGGGCTGGCCGACAGCGCGGCCATGATGATCTTCGGCCGGTTCCTCCAGGGGGCGGGCGCGGCCGCCAGTTCGGCCATCGTTTTCGCGATCAGCAAGGACCTGTTCACCGGCCGGCAGCGCCAGCGGGTGTTCATCCACATCGGCGTGATCGTCGCCACCGCGCCGATGATCGCCCCGATCATCGGCGGCTGGATCGTCACCCTGGTCTCCTGGCGGTGGATCTTCCTCCTCCAGGCCCTGCTCGGCAGCGTGGCCCTGGTCGGGGTGGTGCGCATGGACGAGTCGCTCCGGCCGGCGGCCGAACCGCCGACCCTCGGCCAGGTGGCTGCCGGCTACCTGCGCCTGCTGGCCAACCACCGCTACATCCTGGTCATGCTCACCGTGTCCATCCCGTGCATGCCGGTGTTCGCCTTCATCGGCGGCAGCGCCGACCTGTACATCACCCGCCTGGGCTTCAGCGAGCAGGTGTACGGCTACTTTTTCGGCTTCAACGCCCTGGCCTTCGTGCTCGCGCCGCTGGCGTTCTCGCGGGCGGTACACCGGGCACCCCTGGTCCGCCTGATGCCGCTCGCGTTTCTCGGCATGCTCGCCTCGGCCCTGCTGCTCGTCTGCCCGCTCCTGCCCATGCCCTGGCGGCTCACCCTGCCCATGTTCGCCCTGACCTTCTGCTACAGCTTCTGCCGGCCGGCGGGCAACAACCTGATCCTCGAGCAGGTCGACCGGGACACCGGCGCCGCCTCGTCGCTCATGGTCTTCTGTCATTTCATGATCGGCTCCACCGCCATGGCGGTTTTTGCCCTGGACTGGCCGGACAAGCTCGCCACCCTGGCACTGATGGGCATGGGGGCGGTATCGGTGTCGCTGATGCTGTGGATGGTTGTGCGGCGGTGGATCGCGCCCGCGGCTGCGGACGGGGGAACGGCGGGGGCCTAAGCGGCGGATTCAGGTCTCGGCGATGAACATCTGTGAGGTCAGGTCCCAGCAGGTGACGATGCCGTTGCGCCACTTGGCCAGCTGGACGTTGCCGTCCTGGGAGACGACGATGGCCAGGGCGTCGTGCAGGGCGTTGCACAGGTGGTAGGCGGAGCGGTGGCGGGAGCCGTAGCCCTCGATCTTGGTGAGCGACACCATCTTGCCCTCGGCGTCGCTGGCAATGGCCACCTCGGTGAGCTTGTTGAGGGAGCCGACGATCATGCCGCCGAAGCCCAACGGGCCGCGGCTGGTGGTGACCACGGCGCCGTCCACCGAGGCCAGGCTGGCGACGAACTGGGCCTGTTCGTAGAGCCCTTCCTCCAGGTCGTAGACGGCGGACTCGTGGCGGAGGTTGACGTAGTCCCGCCAGGTGACCACCCGGTCCGGGTTGTTGATGTCGCCAAGCGCGGTGGTGGCCAGGCGGATGGTGCGGACGAGCAGCTGCTGCTGCCGCTGCACCGCCTCGTCCTTCTGGAAACGGTACTTGAGCAGGATGGGGGGATTGTCCGTGGCCAGCTCGGGCGGATCGACGCTCGGGAAGATGATGAAGGTGCCGCCGTGACGGTTCATGCGGGTGACGCTGAGCACCCGCTTGAGCAGCTGGAACTGCAGGTTTTCGATGAACTCCTCCTCGATGCGGGCCACCGGGTAGAGGACGCTGGCCCGGAACAGCTCGTGCTGATCGATCGCCGCCTGGCGGCCGGGCGCGAACAGCCGGTTCATCCAGTTGGAATGGAAGGCGTTGGCCGCGGATTCGAGCAGCCGGCCGCCGCTCAGGTTGACGACGATGCTCAACCCCCGGCAGATGGTGAGCATGCCCGGGCCGGTGACGTGGACCACGAAGGCCGCGGGCAGCCGGTTGGTCTTCTTGTTGCCGCCGCGTTCCTGCTGCAGCCAGCGGATGCCGGAATTGACCACCCCCCAGATCTGGAACCCCCGTTCCGGGTGGGGTTCGATGGCGATGAGCGAGCGCTCGAAATCCACCGCCGGCGACAGGCGGCGCAGTTCGTACTCGTTGAAGGGGCGGGGGGTGTCGAACAGCAGGCGGAGAAAGCCCTTGGGCGGTCCCTGGTCGGGCGGGAAGACCGAGGGCGGGGCGAGGATGATGCGCAGGGTGACGGAGCGGTCTTCCTCGCGCATCATGCTCACCTGGTAGCAGGTGGAGATGAGATGCTCCAGGGCCCCCTTGCCCGGCAGGACGCCGATGGCGGTCTCGCCCTCCTCCTCCGGCGGCGGACCCCAGCGCTCGCTGATCAGGGCGACGAGTTCGGAGGGATAGACGTGCATGGCCACTCCTGGAGGCGGGTATTTTCGGGGAAACCTGCAGCACTATACCGCAGCTGGGCCCCGGAGGGAACCCCGATGTGCGCCGGTCCGCAGCGGTCGGCGAGGTCCGCCGCGCCGGGGAAAATGATTGTCCTTGGCCGCTGTTTGCGGTAACAGGGAGCAGCACGGCCGGCCAGGACCGGGGGCGACGGATGCACCCGGCCCCGGGGCCGCCAGAGACCGGAAGACAACGCCCGAGCGGCGGGAGACGATATGCACACAAGCGAACGAGAAACCCTGGCGGACGTCCGCATCCCGGTCGTCCAGGTGCCCCCCCACCCGGTCCGCATCGAGCGGACCCCGGCCCGGACCGAGGCGCTCAAGGCGCGCATCCGCCAGCTGCTGCGCGAACAGGACGCGGTGCTCGCGGCCCATTACTACACCGACAGCGACCTGCAGGACCTGGCCGACGAGACCGGCGGCTGCGTGGCCGACTCGCTCGAGATGGCCCGTTTCGGCACCGAGCAGCGGGCCACCACCCTGGTGGTCGCCGGGGTCCGCTTCATGGGCGAGACCTCGAAGATCCTCAACAACGAGAAGCGGGTGCTGATGCCGGACCTGAACGCCACCTGCTCGCTCGACGAGAACTGTCCGGCTGACCTGTTCGGCGCCTTCTGCGACCGCCATCCGGACCACACGGTGGTGGTCTACGCCAACACCAGCGCCGAGGTCAAGGCCCGCTCGCACTGGGTGGTGACCTCGGGCATCGCCCTGCCCATCGTCCGCCACCTGGCGGAGCGGGGCGAGCGCATCCTGTGGGGGCCGGACCGGCACCTGGGCCGCTACGTGCAGCAGCTGACCGGCGCGGAGATGCTCCTGTGGCCGGGTTCCTGCGTGGTCCACGAGGAGTTCCGGGCGGATGCGCTGGAACTGCTGCGCCGCGAACACCCGCAGGCGGCGGTGCTCGTCCACCCCGAGTCGCCGCGGGAGGTGGTCGCCCAGGCGGACGTGGTCGGCTCCACCACCGCGCTCATCGAGGCGGTGCGCACCCTGCCCAACCCGGAGTTCATCGTCGCCACCGACGCCGGCATCTTCAACCGCATGCGCCAGCTGGCGCCGGGCAAGATTCTGCTCGGCGCGCCCACCGCCGGCGAGGGGGCGACCTGCGAGAGCTGCGCCCGCTGCCCCTGGATGGAGATGAATACCCTGGAAAAGCTGGCGCAGGTGCTGGAAACGGGTGAGAACGAGATCCTGGTGACGCCGGAGCTGGCCGCCCGGGCGCGGGTGCCCATCCAGCGGATGCTCGACTTCGCCCGGGCGCTGAAGCAGTAGCGGCCGCGGCCGCTCAGAGGGTCTTGGATTCGCGGAAGGGGCGGAAGCGGCCGGTGGCCTGGTCCAACCCCTGGAGGAGGATGCTCGGGTCCTGGTAGAGGGTGCTGATCAGCCCGCTCTGGTTGCGGTTGAGCAGCAGGCGGAGGTCCACCTCCGGCAGGGTGAGCATCTCGTAGTC
>JAGODN010000237.1 GCA_017998195.1 Desulfobulbus sp.
CGCTGATGGGGATGCGCCGGCGTTCGGAGTTGATGATGTAAGTGGAGGAACTGACGCAGGAGCGCCCCTCCTGCATGGAACGGCGCAGGGCGCAGTCGCCCTCGCACATGTTGGCGCGGAACACCTCCCAGCAGTAGCGGCCGATGGCCTCCTCGCGCGGCACGCCGGTGATCTCCTCGGCCGCGCGGTTGAACGAGGTGATGCGCCACTCGTGGTCCACGGTGAACACCCCGTCGGAGATGGATTCGAGGATGATGTCCGTGACCTCGGCCGGCGGCCGGGGCTTTTTTCGCTCTGCCATGCGCCTCCCTGGTGGTCGCCCGCTGCGGGCGCCGCGCTCAGTACACCCGCTCACCCGCTAAATGTCAAGGATGCCGAGGCCGGGCTGCGGCCGATGCGGAGCAGCGCCGGCCGGGCCGGGCCAACGACGACGGGGAAAGGTAGGCGGCAGGGGCGGCGGCCGGCGATGCGCGGGCGCAACCGGCGATCTTTGTTGTGTTCACGCCGGTGGTGTGGTTCTATTCCTGAGCCGCGCGCCCTGCTGCCGGCCCTGTTTGCCCTGGCCTTAACCCCCTTGATTGCATCGTTTTTTTTAATTTGTTGAACGCCCATGCACCTGTTTCTCGTCCTGTTCCTGCCCCTCCTGGCCGCCTTGGCGCCGGCCCGCGTCGGCCACCGCTTCGGTCCCGCGGCCGCTGCCTGGACCGCCGCGGCCGGCGCCCTGGCCGCGCTCGTCGCCGCCCTGGTGCCGCTCGCCGGCGTGTTCGCCGGCGCCCCGGTGAGCGCCGGTTTCGCCTGGCTGCCCGCGGCCGGGCTCGACCTGTACCTGCGCCTGGACGGCCTGGCCGCCCTGTTCGTGCTGCTCGTGCTCGGCATCGGCCTGCTGGTCATCCTCTATGCCAGCCAGTACCTGGCCGAGGGTGAGCGCATCGGCCGCTTCTTCGGCCTGCTGCTGCTGTTCATGGGGGCCATGCTCGGGGTGGTGCTCAGCGACAACCTGCTGCTGCTGCTCGTCTTCTGGGAGATGACCTCGCTGAGCAGTTTCCTCCTCATCGGCTTCTGGCACCACCGCGCCGAGGCCCGCCGCGGCGCCTACATGGCCCTGACCGTGACCGGCGGCGGCGGCCTGGCGCTCTTGGCCGGCTTCCTCCTGCTCGGCCACATGGCCGGCACCTTCCGTATCTCCTCGATCCTCCAGGCGGGCGAGCTGATCCGCGGCCATGATCTCTACCTGCCCATGCTGGCGCTCATCCTCACCGGCGCCTTTGCCAAGTCGGCCCAGTTCCCCTTCCATTTCTGGCTGCCCCACGCCATGGAGGCGCCCACCCCGGTGAGCGCCTACCTGCACTCGGCCACCATGGTCAAGGCCGGCGTGTTCCTGCTCGCCCGGCTCTACCCGGTCCTGTCCGGCACGGACCCCTGGTTCTTCCTGGTGGGTGGCACCGGCCTGGTCACCCTGCTGTTCGGCGCCTACATGGCCCTGTTCCAGCACGATCTCAAGGGACTGCTGGCCTACTCGACCATCAGCCACCTCGGCCTGATCGTGCTCCTGTTCGGCCTGGACACGCCCATGGCCGCGGTGGCGGCGGTGTTTCACATCATCAACCACGCCACCTTCAAGGCCTCGCTGTTCATGACCGCGGGCATCATCGACCACGAGACCGGCACCCGCGACATGCGCCGCATCAACGGCCTCTACCGCTTCATGCCGCGCACCGCCCTGCTCGCCATGGTGGCCACCGCGGCCATGGCCGGGGTGCCGCTGCTCAACGGCTTTCTCTCCAAGGAGATGTTCTTCGCCGAAACCGTGCACCTGGGCGGCCTGGCCCCGGTGGGACTGCTGCTGCCGGCCGCGGCCACCCTGGCCAGCGTCTTCTCGGTGGCCTACTCGGCCCGTTTCATCCACGACGTGTTCTTCAACGGCGAGCCGGTCAACCTGCCCAAGTACCCGCCCCACGACGCCCCCCGGCTGATGCGCCTGCCGCTGGTGATCCTCGTCGCCCACTGCCTGATCGTCGGCATCTTTCCCGGCCTGACCGTGGCCCCCTTCCTCAGGCTCGCCGCCGCAAGCGTGCTCGGCTCTCCCCTGCCCGCCTTTGACCTGGCGGTGTGGCACGGGTTCAACCTGCCGCTGGCCATGAGCGCGACCGCCCTGGTGCTCGGCATCAGCCTGTACGCGGTGCGCCGCCAGCTGTTCGCCCTGCACGCCCAGCTCTTTCCGCCGGTGGACGCGCACAGCCTGTTCTCGCGGCTGGTGGAGGGCGCCTACAGCGCGGCCCGACGCTGCACCGCGGCCACGGCCAACGGCTCCCTGCAGCGCTCGCTGGCGCTCCTGCTCCTGGCCGCGGCCGCGGCCATGGCCGCACCGCTCGTCCGCGGCCTGTGGCCGCCCATCGGGCCGCCGCCGGTGCCGCTGGATGGTCTCACCCTGTTCGGCGGGCTGGCCATGATCACCGGCGCGGTGCTCACCGTGCGCTGGCACCGGCGCCGCTTTCTCGCCCTCATTCCCCTGAGCGTGGTCGGGCTGATGTGCGCGCTCGCCTTTGTCCGCTTTTCCGCCCCGGACCTGGCCCTGACCCAGTTGGCCATCGAGGTGGTGACCATCATCCTGCTGCTGCTCGCCCTGTTCTTCCTGCCGCAGCGCACCCCGGTGGAATCCACCCCGCGGCGGCGGCTGCGCGACCTCATGCTGGCGCTCACCCTGGGCACCACCACCGGCCTGCTCACCTGGACCGTGCTCACCCGGCCGCCGGGCGCGACCATTGCCGACTTTTTCCTGGCCAACAGCCTGCCCGGCGGCGGCGGGGCCAACGTGGTCAACGTCATCCTGGTGGATTTCCGCGGCTTCGACACCCTGGGCGAGATCTCGGTGCTGGCCATTGCCGCCCTTGCCATCCACGCCCTGCTCGACGGCCTCCGCCTGCCGCCCTGCGGCCGGCCCTGCGGCTGCGGGCGCGAGCCGGCGGCCGAGCGCCACCCGCTGGTGCTGGCGCAGATGACCCGCTTCCTCCTGCCCATGGCGCTCCTGGTGTCGGTCTACCTGTTCCTGCGCGGCCACAATGCCCCGGGCGGCGGCTTCATCGCCGGCCTGATCACCACCGCCGCCCTCATCCTCCAGTACCTGGCCAGCGGCATCGCCTGGACCCGGGAACAGTGGGCGGTGCGCTACCACCGGCTGATCGCCTGGGGCCTGACCATCGCCCTGCTCACCGGCCTCGGCAGCTGGCTGTTCGGCCGGCCGTTCCTCACCTCGGCCTTCGGCCATTTCGAGCTGCCGCTGGTGGGCGAGTTCGAACTGGCCACGGCTATGCTTTTCGACCTCGGCGTCTACCTGGTGGTGGTCGGTGCGCTCATGCTCGTGCTCACCACCCTGGGCGACCTCAACCGGCGCTGCCTGCGGGCCGGGGAGGCGTCCTGATGGCCGCCCTGGCAGCTGTGGCCGTGGCCGTGCTGGTCGCCTGCGGCGTGTACCTGGTGCTGCGCGGCCGCACCTTCCCGGTGGCGATCGGCCTGTCGCTCTTCTCCTACGCGGTCAACCTGTTCCTGTTCGCCACCGGCCGGCTGGTCAGCGGCGCGCCGCCGATCGCCGGCAGCGGCGGGCCCACCGCCGATCCCCTGCCCCAGGCGCTGGTGCTCACCGCCATCGTCATCAGCTTCGGCATGACCGCCTTTGTCATCACCCTGGCCCTGCGCGCCCAGGGCGAGCTGGGCAGCGACCAGGTGGACGGCCGGGCCGACACCCCGGAGGAGGAGCGATGAACCACTGGCTGATCGCGCCCCTGCTCGTGCCGCTGACCGCATCCGTGGCCCTGCTCTTTGCCACCGGCGGCAGCCCGGCCCTGCGCCGCACCCTGTCGCTCGCTGCCACCGCGGCGCTGCTGCCGCTGGCGATCCTGCTGGTGCTGCAGGCCGACAGCGGCGCGGTGTGCAGCTACCGGCTGGGGGACTGGCCGCCCCCGTTTGGCATCGTCCTCGTGCTCGACCGGCTGAGCGCGCTGCTGCTCCTGGTCACCGCGGTGCTCGCCTGCTGCAGCCTGCTTGCCGCCATCCACGGCGAGGACCGGCGCGGCCGCCATTTCCACCCGCTCTTCCAGCTGCAGCTGGTCGGCCTGAACGGCGCCTTTCTCACCGGCGACCTGTTCAACCTGTTCGTCTTCTTCGAGATCCTGCTCCTTGCCTCGTTCGCCCTGGCCCTGCACGGCCACGGCCGCGAGCGCACCCGCGCCGGGCTGCACTACACGGTGGTCAACCTGGCCGGCTCGAGCCTGTTCCTCGTTGCCCTGGGTCTGCTCTACGCGGCCGCCGGCACGCTCACCATGGCCGACCTGGCTGTCCGGGTCGCGGCCGCGCCGGCGGATGACCTGCTGCTGCACACTGCTGCCCTGCTGCTGCTCGTCGTCTTCGGCCTCAAGGCCGCGCTGCTGCCCCTGCACCTCTGGCTGCCGGGGTTGTACGCCGAGAGCGGC
>JAGODN010000238.1 GCA_017998195.1 Desulfobulbus sp.
CGGCGGCTCGCAGCAGGCCGCCGGTCCGGGAGGCACGGACGCGAAAGCTCAGTCGAGCAGACGGACTGCGCCCAGGTCGGCGGAGGCGGCGAAGCGGGCGTACACCTGCAGGGCCCGGGACACGGAGCGGTCCCGCTTCGGGGTGAAGGCCTGCGGTCCGCGCGCCTCTTCCTGTCGGCGGCGGGCGGCCAACTCGCCGTCATCGACCATGAGGGTGATGGACCGCAGAGGGATGTTGATGTCGATGCGGTCACCGTCCCGCACCAGGCCGATGGCGCCGCCGCTGGCCGCCTCGGGCGAGACGTGGCCGATGGACAGCCCGGAGGTGCCGCCGGAGAAGCGGCCGTCGGTGATCAGGGCGCAGGCCGCGCCGAGGTGCTTGGATTTCAGGTAGCTGGTGGGGTAGAGCATTTCCTGCATGCCCGGCCCGCCCTTGGGGCCTTCGTAGAGGATGCAGACCACGTCGCCGGCCTGGACCGTGCCGTCGAGGATGGCGTCGCAGGCCGCCTCCTGGGAATGGTAGACCCGCGCCGTGCCGATAAAATGAAGGATGGCGGCATCGACCCCGGCGGTCTTGACGATGCAGCCGCGCTCGGCGATGTTGCCGTAGAGCACGGCCAGGCCGCCGTCCCGGGAGTAGGCGTGGGCGATGTCGCGGATGCAGCCCGCCTGTCGGTCGCGGTCCAGTTCCGGGTAAAGGGTGTCCTGCGAACCGAGCACCAGGTTGCGCCGGCCGGCCGGGGCGCTGCGGTAGAGCAGTTCCGCCGCCTCGTTGACGCCGGGCCGGACGATGTCGCAGCGCTCCAGCGCCTCGGCCAGGGTGAGGCCGTCGGCGCGGAATACCGAGGTGTCCACCAGCCCGCCCCGGTCCAGTTCGGCGAGGATGCCGAGGATGCCGCCGGCGCGGTTGACATCCTCCACGTGGAAGTGGGAACTGGGCGCCACCTTGCACAGGTTGGGCACCCGGCGGCTGAGGGCGTCGATGTCGCGCATGGTGAAATCCACGCCCGCCTCCTGGGCCACAGCGAGGATGTGGAGCACGGTGTTGGTCGACCCGCCCATGGCGATGTCGAGGGCCATGGCGTTTTCGAAGGCGGCCTTGGTGGCGATGGAGCGGGGCAGCACGGAAGCGTCGTCCCGGCCGTACCAGGCCTCGCACATGGCCACGATCCGCTCCGCCGCCCGGTCGAACAGGGCCAGTCGGGCGGCGTGGGTGGCGACCACGGTGCCGTTGCCCGGCAGGGCCAGGCCCAGGGCCTCGTTCAGGCAGTTCATCGAGTTGGCGGTGAACATCCCCGAGCAGCTGCCGCAGGTCGGGCAGGCGCTGCGCTCCACCTCCGCCACCTCGTCGTCGCCGACCGCGTCGTCGGCGGCCAGGACCATGGCGTCGATCAGATCGAGCGCCTTGTCCCCGGCCCGGCCGGCCTCCATCGGTCCGCCGGAGACGAAGATGGCCGGGATGTTGAGCCGCATGGCGGCCATGAGCATCCCCGGGGTGATCTTGTCGCAGTTGGAGATGCAGACCATGGCGTCCGCCTTGTGGGCGTTGCACATGTACTCCACCGAGTCGGCGATCAGTTCGCGCGAGGGCAGCGAATAGAGCATGCCGTCATGCCCCATGGCGATGCCGTCGTCGATGGCGATGGTGTTGAATTCGGCCGCGAAGCAGCCCAGGGCGTCGATCTTCGCCTTGACCCGCTGGCCGATGTCATGCAGGTGGACATGACCGGGCACGAACTGGGTGAAGGAATTGACCACGGCGATCACCGGCCGGCCGATCTGCTCCTCGCGCATGCCGTTGGCCCGCCACAGGGCACGGGCGCCCGCCATTCTTCTCCCTTCGGTGGTTGTCGCGCTGCGCAGTGGGTGTGCCATTGTTCTCCTCGCCGTGTGGTTTACGATTTTTTTCTTGTCTTTGCCCTTCGGTTGGCGATACTACCCATGTAGATGCCTTTGTCAATTTTTTCCTGGTGCCGTCCATGAAACAACCGGAGATAAACTACTGGATCACCGCCATGCTCAAAAAGCATGACCGGGTGTCCGATCTCAACATCACCGTCGGCAAGACCCTGCAGGTGGAGAGCGACGGCCAGCTGGTGCCGGTGGAGGTCCAGCCGCCGGTCACCGAGCTGACCCCCTTCCAGACCGAGGTGTTCGCCCTGAACCTGATCGGCGGCAACCGCCGGCTGCTGCGCGACCTGGTCACCAAGGGAAGCTGCGACCTGTCCTACTCGCTCGACGACAAGGTCCGCTTCCGGGTGAACATCTTCTCCCAGAAGGGGTACTACTCCTCGGTCCTGCGCAAGCTGGAGACCAAGATCCCCTCCATCGGCTCGTTCAACTTCCCCGACTCCTTCACCAAGATGGCCCGCGAGGTCAACGGCCTGATCCTGTTCACCGGCGCCACCGGCACCGGCAAGACCACCTCCATGGCCGCCATCCTCAACCGCATCAACGAGGAGCGGGCGGTGCACATCGTCACCCTGGAGGACCCGATCGAGTACGTCCACCCGCACAAGAAGGCGACCTTCAACCAGCGGGAGATGGGCGACGACTTCGACACCTTTGCCAGCGGCCTGCGGGCCGCCCTGCGCCAGGCGCCCAAGGTCATCCTGGTGGGCGAGATCCGCGACCGCGAGACCCTGGAGATCGCGCTCACCGCCGCGGAAACCGGCCACGTGGTCTTCTCCACCCTGCACACCATCGACACCGGCCAGACGATCAACCGCATCCTCGGTATGTTCGAACAGGACGAGCAGCCGCAGGTGCGCAACCGGCTGGCCGACACCATCCGCTGGATCGTCAGCCAGCGGCTCCTGCCCAAGATCGGCGGCGGCCGGGTGGCCGCGCTGGAGATCCTCTGCACCAGCCTGCGGGTCCGGGACCTGATCATCAACGGCGAAACCGAGGAAAAGACCTTCTACAACGTGGTCAAAGAGGGTTCGACCCGCGACATGCGCACCTTTGACCAGCACCTGATGGAACTCTTCGCGGCCGGCCTGATCACCGAGCAGTCGGCCATCCTCTACTCCTCCCACCGCAGCGAGATCAAGCGCGGCCTGGACACGATCAAGTCCGCCCGCGGCGAGAGCACCTCGAACATCGACAACCTGCGCATGGAAGAGGAAGAGAAAGACCCGTACCTGCGCTGATCACCGCGACTGCGACCCGGTTTCCCGTATCCGCCCCCCTGCCATGCACAAGGAACGATCATGCTGACCCATTGCCCGCACTGCCAGCAGGCCCTGCAACTCACCGCAGAGCAGGCTGCCAGGATCGAGCAGGCCCTGACCCGGCTCGAACCCGGCAAAACCCTGACCCTGAAATGCCCCCGCTGCCGCGGCGCCATCACCCTGGACAAACCCGCCCCGGCAGCGCGACCGGACGAGGCCCGGGTGGTGCCCCCGCCGCCGCCGAACCTCGACTGGCTGGAAACGGGTGTCTACCAGGGCGAGGAAAAGGTCGAGGACGTGCCCATGGCGCTTGTCCTCCACCTGCCGGACGAGCGCCAGGCACAGATCGGCGAGGCCCTGGAAAGCGTCGGCTACCAGGTGCTGCAGGCCACCTCGGTGGCCGACGCGCTGGAGCGGATGCGGTTCGTCAACTTCTCCTGCATCGTGCTCCAGGCGGAGATGGAGGAAACCCTGGCGCGATCGGTCTTCCATGCCCACATGCGCCTGCTGCCCATGGAGCGCCGGCGCTATATCTTCTACATCCTCATCGGCAGCGACTTCCACACCCTCTACGACCTCGAGGCCCTGGCCCTGAGCGCCAACCTGGTGGTCAACAGCGACGACCTGGCCCACCTGGACGTGATCCTGCGCAAGGCCATCCCGGCCTATGAAGAGCTGTTCGGGCCGATCCTCGAGGAACTGAACGCCTACGGCAAGCGCTGAACCCTGCGCGCCCCGGTTCGGACCGGTTCACCCCCCGGCAGCCAGCATCCGGAGCAGGGCCGCCACATCGGTGCAGGCGGCCAGCCGGGCGCGATGCCTCTCGAGCACCGGCCGGGCCTTAGCCGCCATCTTCGCCGCCGCGGCAGACAGGCCGCACTCCCGCTTGATCATCACCCCGGCCGCGCGGATGAGCGCCTGGAACAGGGCCTTGTCCTCGCCAGCGGCGCGCAGCCAGGCTTGCTCCAGCACCTCGTGCACCTCGAAATGCAGCCCCAGATCCCAGAGCGCAAACCCCAACCGGAGCGGATCGGTTTCGTCGTCGGCCACCCCTGCAAGGAAGCGGCCGTACCGCTCCAGGCGATCCTGGATATAGGCCGCGTACACCGGTGCGGGATGGCAGGCCAGGTAACGGTCGGCCACCGCGCGGGCCGGGAGCAGGCGTCGCTCGCGCAGGCAGGTGAGCAGCGACTCGGACAGGTCGTTGCGGATGTCCCGGCTGAGTCGGTCGTTGAAGGGGTCGAACATCGGATCGGCCATGGCAGGCTCCT
>JAGODN010000239.1 GCA_017998195.1 Desulfobulbus sp.
ATCACCTTCTACCCCGGCGGGCTGACCGCGCGCATCCGCGGCATCCAGGTGCACGGCCGCGACGTGGAGGTGGTCGAGGCAGGCCACCGCACGGCCATCAACCTGCAGGGCATCGAGAAGGAACAGATCAACCGCGGCGACATGGCCGCCTCCCCGGGCAGCATGGTCGCCACCACCCTCCTGGACGCCAGCTTCCTCTATCTCCACTCCGCCGGCCGGGAGCTGAAGAACCGCACCCAGGTGCGCGTCCACCTGGGCACCCGCGAGATCCCCGGCCGCATCGCCCTGCTCGAATCCGAGACCCTGCGCCCGGGCGAGGAGGGGCACATCCAGCTCATTCTCCACGAGCCGGTCACGGCCTGGCCGGGCGACCGCTACGTGGTCCGCAGCGCCTCGCCGATCACCACCATCGGCGGCGGCACCATCCTCGACAGCCGGCCGAAGAAACGGCGGCGCGCCCTGGAACGCGACCGCGAACAAAACCGCGCCCACTTCGCCGCACTCACCGCGGCCGACCCGGAGGGGCGGCTCCGCCTGCTCATCGAGGAGAGCGGCACCCGCGGCCTCACCGCCGACCAGCTGGCCGCCCGCACCGGCACGGTCAGCAAGCGGCTGAAAAAACTGCTCCAGCACCCCGTCTCCACCGGCGCGCTCCTGGTCATCGATTCGGACACCCAGCGGCTGGTGGCCGCACCGGTGGCCGAGAACCTGGCCGGACGGATCACCGCCTTCCTCGCCGCCTTTCACAAGGACAACCCGCTCAAGGCCGGCCTCGCCCGCGAGGAGCTGCGCTCGCGCCTGCGGCCGGCGGTGGACCAGAAGCTGCTCCACGCCCTGCTCGCCCAACTGCAGCGCAAGGGGGTGATCGAGCAGGACGGCGCCGAGGTGCGCCTGGCCGGCCACACCGTCACCCTGGAGGTGAACGAGCAGGAGATGGAGGAACGGATCGGCGCCCGTTACCGCGAGGCCGGCCTCACCCCGCCGCTGCTCAAGGAGGTGCTGGCCGATTTCCCCGGGTTCCCGGAGAAGCGCATCCGCCAGGTGATCGACCTGCTGCTCGGCCGCGGCGAGCTGGTGCGCATCAACGAGACCCTCATCTTCTCCGCCTCGGCCGTGGCCCGGCTGCAGGACGAGGTGGTGGCCTACATCCGCCGCGAGGGCGAGATCGACGCCCAGCGTTTCAAGGATCTCACCGGCCTGACCCGCAAGTTCTCCATCCCCCTGCTCGAGTACTTCGACCGCATCAAGCTCACCATCCGCATCGACGACCGGCGCGTGCTGCGCAAGGGCTAAAGCCCGTCGTCCGCCCCGAACTCTCCCGCCCGCAAAAACCGCACCACCAGTTCCTGCACCCGTCGGTCACGCATGATGAAGGCGTGGCCGCAGTCGACCACGCGGAAATCCGCCATGCCCTCCAGCCGCGCCCGGGCCACCGCCACCTTGCCGTCGTTGGCACCGGTGAAGCAGCGGGCCAACGGCCAGTGGGCGCCCCGGTCGCCGATGAGGATGCCCAGGGGAAAGTCGGCCGGACCCAGCCGGCAGGGCAGGCTGTGCGTGGCGGTGGAGAGTTCACCGGCCGCCGGCCCGAACAGCCGCTGGAACCAGCGGAACCGGCCGAGCCAGTCGACCACCTCGCTGCCCCGGTTGGGTGGGGCGAGCATCACCACCCGCCCCAATTCGGGCAGGGGTTCGGCGGCCAGCCAGGCGCGCAGGAGGATGCCCCCCATGGAGTGGGTGACGAAGTGGATGGTGGTCGCGCCCCGGGCGCGCAGACCGGCCACGGCCGGCGGGATGGCCAGGCGGGCCAGGGTTTCGACCGGATGACGGCGGGATGGGTAGCCGGGATTGACCACCTGGAACCCGGCCCGGCCCAGCGGGCCGACCAGGGGCCGCATGGACAGCCGGGTGCGGGCCAGGCCGTGCAGAAGGACGACCCCGGCGGCAGGGTCCGTCGGCCTCGGCTCGCGGACCGGAGCGGTGGGAATGGTGCGGAGGCGCATGGTCGTCGCCGGGACGGACAGGCGCCGGCCTCAGAAGGAAACGAAGCGGTCGCTGGCGACGATCAGCTGGTACAGGTCGGCCTGCGTGGCCCGTTGGTGATGGCCTGCCTCCACCCCGTGGAGGTCGAGGAGCTTGCCTCAGGCGAGCAGCACCCCTTCGCTCAGGGTGAACACCCGGGCCAGTTCGACCAGGGGAAAGGTGGAGGTGGCCAGGGCGGCGTAACGCACCGCCGGGCCGTTGAGAAAGATGGTGACGTCGTCCATCCGCTCGAGCATCAGGTTGCCCAGGCGGAAGCCGTTCCAGAGCACCTCCGGGTCACCGCTCACAAACATCAGCGCAGTCTGCATAATTCCTCCCCGGCGCGCGGGCGCACCTGGTCCGGTTGGTTGGCTAGCGGCCACTCTTCCTACTTGAGAAAGCGCAGGCCGGCAATCTTCAGGGCGCCGCGGTGGTAGCCGTCCGGGAACAGGGCCTCGAAGCTGTCCAGGTCGAGGTCGCAGTTCTCGCAGGTCTCGTAGATGTTGGGGATACGGTGCTCCACCTGGTAGACGTCGCGCAGGTAGTAGATGATCCGCCAGTGGTCGTCGGTGAGCTTGCCCAGGGGGATGCGCATCTCCAGGGCGCGGTGCACGGCGAAATTCTCGTCCCAGCACTCCGGATCGACGAGAAAGCCGCGGGCGTCGGTGCAGTAGACCTTGTCCGCGGACAGGGCGCGCATGTCGGCGACACTCTCCTTGATGTGGGCGCCGTAGGGCATGTGACTCACCCGGTAGTGCACCCCGGCGATCCGGCAGGCGCCGCCGTGGTAGCCGGTGGGGAAGAGCTTCTTCATGTCCGGAAGGAGCAGGCCGACCGCCTTGCAGGTGGCGAACACCGTCGGGCAGACATGGGTCTGTTCGTAGACGCTGCGGATATAACGGATCACGTCCCAATGCTCGTTGGAGAGCACCGGGATTTCGCATTCCCGGGCCATGCCCTCGGCGAAGTTCTCGTCCCAGCTGTCCGGGTCGAGCAGGCAGCCCTGTTTGTCCACCGCGTAGGTGGTGCCCATATAGGTCAATTCACTCATGGCTTCTCCCTCTCGTTCATGGTGACACCGGCGTGCCGGTCTCTCCCGGCCGGCGCGCCGATGGTCGTGTCCTCGTCCCGCCGATCGGGCGGCGGAACCGGACCTATTTAACGAACCGCAGCCCGGCGATCTTCACCGCACCGCGGTGATAGCCGTCCGGGAACAGGGTCTCCAACTCGTCGAAATCGAGGCCGCAGGCCTCGCAGGTCTCGTAGATGGTGGGAATACGGTTTTCCCGTGTGCAGACACCGCGCAGGTAGTCGATCACCCGCCAGTGACGGTCGGTGAGCTGGCCCTGGGGGATGCGCATCTCCAGGGCGCGGTGCATGGCGTAATGACGGTCCCAGCTTTCCGGATCGACGAGGAACCCGCGCACGTCCACCAGGTAGTGCTTGTCACCGGACATGGCCTCCAGGTCGGCGGCCGCCGCCTCGCGGTGCGCGTCGGCGGGCAGCCGATGGACCCGGTAGTGGACGCCAGCGATGCGGCACAGGCCCCGGTGGTAACCGGCCGGGAACAGCTGTTTCATCTCCCGCGGCCGCAGCCCGTTGGCCTTGCACAGGGCGAAGATGGTGGGGCAGGTACCCCAGTTGGCGTACACCTCGCGCAGGTGATTGATCACGTCCCAGTGCTCCCCGGTCAGGTTCTGGAGACCGCATTCCCGTGCCATGCCCTCGGCGAAATTCTCGTCCCAGAATTTGGCGTCGAGCAGAAATCCCTGTTCATCGACCTCGTAGGTGGTGTCCTTGTAGGAAAAGTGAAACATGCCTCACTCCTTGTCAGCGGCTGCCCGCCTTGATGAGTCCGCGCCTCCCGGCGGCCGGCCCTCTCCGGCCCGCCTGACCGCGCCCCCGACCGACGGTCGGAATCCGGCAAAAATAGCATCCGGTCGGCCATCCTGCAAGGCCCGGACACGCCCTTCCGGCCGGTGCGGCCGGGACAGGGCCGCCCGCCGGCGGTTCGGCCCCTGTGCGGCAACACCTTCAGCCCCGGCAGTGGCCGAGCCCGGAGGCGACGAGGCGCATGTGTTCTTTTTCCGCCTCGGCGATGCTGTTGAACACCTCGCCAAGCAGCCGTCCCTGGAAGCGGTGGGCCATCACCCGGGAAAGGTCGTAGGCCGCGTTTTCGATGCCCAGGGCGATCTCGAGCACGGCCCGGCAGGGGGTGAGCGGCTGATGCTCGACCATGGCCAGCAGTTCGGCCACCGGGCGCCCCCCTTCCACCAGTTCGCCCGCCAGGCCGGCGTAGACGGTCTCGAAGGGCGGCGGGGCCTCTTCACCCTCGGTCCAGAAGCGGTAGATCATGCGCGCGTGCATCTCTTCCGCCCCGGCCAGGGTGGCCAGCTCGGCCGTCCAGGGCACCGCGTTGTAG
>JAGODN010000240.1 GCA_017998195.1 Desulfobulbus sp.
ATCACCTTCTACATCAACTCGCCCGGCGGCTCGGTGACCGCCGGCATGGCCATCTACGACACCATGCAGTACATCCGCTGCGACGTGGCCACCCTGTGCATGGGCCAGGCCGCGTCCATGGGGGCGTTGCTGCTGGCCGCCGGCGCGGCGGGCAAGCGGTTCGCCCTGCCCAACTCGCGCATCATGATCCACCAGCCCATGGGCGGCTTCCAGGGCCAGGCCACGGACATCGACATCCATGCCCGGGAGATCCTGCGCATGCGCCACGACCTGAACACCATCCTGGCCAAACACACCGGTAAAACCCTCAAGAAGGTTCAGGCCGACACCGAGCGCGACAACTTCATGAGCGCTGCCGAGGCCTGCAAGTACGGCCTCATCGACAAGGTGCTGGCCAGCCGCGGGGAACTGGACGGGGAGAAGTGAGCGTGAAAAACGATTTCAACGACGACCACGGCCTCACCTGCTCCTGCTCGTTCTGCGGCAAGACCCAGGCCGAGGTGAACAAGCTGATAGCCGGCCAGAGCGGCTATATCTGCGACGAGTGCATCGAGCTGTGCAACGAGATCATGGCCGAGAACCCGGAAGAGGGGGACAACGTCGCCGAACTCGGGCCGCAGCTGCTCAAGCCCAAGGAAATCAAGGCCTACCTGGACGAGTACGTGATCGGCCAGGAGCACGCCAAGCGCATCCTGTCGGTGGCGGTGCACAACCACTACAAGCGCATCACCGCGCCGCCGGTCACGGGCAGCGACGACGTGGAGCTGCAGAAGTCCAACATCATCCTCATCGGCCCCACCGGCAGCGGCAAGACCCTGGTGGCGCAGACCCTCGCCCGGCTGCTCAACGTGCCGTTCACCATCGCCGACGCCACCACCCTCACCGAGGCCGGCTACGTGGGCGAGGACGTGGAGAACATCCTCGTCAACCTGCTGCAGGCGGCGGATTACGACATCGACCGGGCCCAGCGGGGCATCGTCTACATCGACGAGATCGACAAGATCGCCCGCAAGTCCGATTCCGCCTCGCTCACCCGCGACGTTTCCGGCGAGGGCGTGCAGCAGGCCCTGCTCAAGATCATCGAGGGCACCATGGCCTCGGTGCCGCCCAAGGGTGGCCGCAAGCACCCGCAGCAGGAACTGACCCGCATCGACACCACCAACATCCTGTTCATCGTCGGCGGCGCCTTTGTCGGCCTGGACAACGTGATCAAGCGGCGCACCGGCACCCAGGCCATCGGTTTCGGCGCCAGGGTGGTCAGCCAGACGGAACGCTCATTCGGCGAGGTGCTGGCCTCCATTCAGCCCGAGGATCTGCTCAAGTTCGGCCTGATCCCGGAACTGGTCGGCCGGCTGCCGGTGATCGCCACCATGGAGGAACTGGTCGAGGAAGACCTGATCCGCATCCTCAAGGAACCGAAAAACGCGCTCAGCAAGCAGTACCAGAAGCTGTTCGCCTACGAGGGCATCACCCTGCGCTTCACCGAGGGCGCCTACAAGGCCATCGCCCAGAAGGCCATCGCCCGCAAGTCCGGGGCGCGCGGCCTGCGCTCGGTGATGGAGGAGTGCATGCTCGACGTGATGTACGAACTGCCCTCGGACGAGCACGCCACCGAATGCGTGATCAACGAGCAGGTGATCACCAGCGGTGAGTACCCGGTGATCCTCTACGACAATGCCGACCAGAAAAAGCTCGCCTGAACCCGGCCGCCGGCGACCACAACCCACCGATGACTGCCTTGACCGCTGAAACCTACCCCCTCATGCCGCTGCGGGACATCGTCCTGTTTCCGGGCATGGTCGCCCCGCTGGTGGTCGGCCGGAAGAAGTCCATCGCCGCCCTGGAGGCGGCCATGGCCGAACGGTCGCCGGTCTTCCTGGTCACCCAGAAGGACGCCCGGATCGACGATCCCGACCACCGCCACCTGTACACCCTGGGCACCCTGGCCTCGGTGATGCAGCTGCTGCGCCTGCCCGACGGCACCATCAAGGCCCTGGTCGAGGGCAAGAGCCGCGCCCTGGTGGTGGGCGGGTTCGAGGGCGGCGAGGGGGAGGAGGCGTTCTACTCGGTCCGCTTGGTCGAGGCCCCGGACACGGACGTGGACCGGGCCGACGTGCCCGCCTACGTGCGCGAACTGGGCAAGACCTTCGAGCAGTTCGCGGTCAGCAACAAGAAGCTGCCGCGCGAGGTGCTCAAGTCCATCACCTCCCTGGAAGACCCCTCGCGCATGGTGGACCTGATCGCCTCGCACATCCCGCTGCGCACCGAGGAGAAGCAGGAAATCCTCGAGATCGTCTCCCTGCCGCAGCGCATCGCCAAGGTGCTGGAGATCCTCTACCGGGAGATGGAACTCGCCGAGATGGAGCGGGACATCCACGCCCGGGTGAAGAAAAAGATGGGTTCCACCCAGCGCAACTACTACCTCTCCGAAAAGATGCGCGCCATCCAAGAAGAGATGGGGCAGGGCGAGGGCGGCGACGATTTGGGCGAACTGCAGCAGGTCATCGACCGCAAGAACCTGCCCAAGGCGGCGCGCGACAAGGTGACCAAGGAGTTCAAGAAGCTCCGCCAGATGCCGGCCATGTCGGCCGAGACCACGGTGGTGCGCAACTATATCGACGCCATCCTCAGCCTGCCCTGGCGGAAGAAATCCCGCTCCCGGATCGACATCGATCGGGCCGAGACCGTGCTCAACGAGGACCACTACGGCCTGGAAAAAACCAAGGAGCGCATCCTCGAATACCTGGCCGTGCAGGCCCAGGTGAAGAAGATCAAGGGGCCGATCCTCTGCCTGGTCGGCCCGCCCGGCGTGGGCAAGACCTCGGTGTGCCGCTCCATCGCCCGGGCCATGGGCCGGCAGTTCATCCGCCTGTCGCTCGGCGGGGTGCGCGACGAGGCCGAGATCCGCGGCCACCGCCGCACCTACATCGGCGCCATGCCGGGCAAGATCATCCTGTCCATGCAGAAGGCCGGGGTGATCAACCCGGTGTTCTGCCTGGACGAGGTGGACAAGATGAGCGTCGATTTCCGC
Source organism: Desulfobulbus sp. (assembly GCA_017998195.1). Classification (GTDB taxonomy): domain Bacteria; phylum Desulfobacterota; class Desulfobulbia; order Desulfobulbales; family Desulfobulbaceae; genus Desulfobulbus. The sequence continues at coordinate 3,032 of JAGODN010000240.1, forward strand.
GGCGATCCCTCGTCGGCCCTGCTCGAGGTGCTCGACCCGGAGCAGAACTTCGCCTTCAACGATCATTACCTGGATCTGGACTACGATCTCTCCGAGGTGTTCTTCATCACCACCGCCAACAACCTGCACGGCATCCCGGTGCCCCTGCAGGACCGCATGGAGATCATCCAGCTGAACGGCTACACCGAGGAGGAAAAGCTGCACATCGCCACCGGCTTCCTCCTGCCCAAGCAACTCGAGGCCAACGGTTTCAAGCCGGGCGAGATCGCCATCGGCGAGCCGGCCATCCTCGAGATCATCCGCCGCTACACCCGCGAGGCCGGGGTGCGCAGCCTGGAGCGGACCATTGCCAAGGTATGCCGCAAGGTGGCCCGGGAACGGCTGAAAAACAGGGAGCCGCGCCGGAAGTACCGGATCGCGCCCGAAGACATCGAGGGCTACCTGGGCGTGGCCAAGTACCGTTTCGGTTTGGCCGAGGAACGCGACGAGGTCGGCCTCGCCACCGGCATGGCCTGGACCGAGGTGGGTGGCGAACTGCTGCAGATCGAGGCCACGGTCCTGCCCGGCTCGGGCAAGCTGACCATCACCGGCAAACTCGGCGACGTGATGCAGGAATCCGCCCGCGCGGCCCTGTCCTACGTGCGCTCGCGGGCCCTGCGCCTGGGGCTGGACAGCGATTTCTACCAGAAGATCGATATCCACGTGCACGTGCCCGAGGGCGCCATTCCCAAGGACGGGCCGTCCGCGGGCATCACCATCGCCACCTCCATCGCTTCGGCCATCCTCAGGCTGCCGGTGGACCGCAGCCTGGCCATGACCGGCGAGATCACCCTGCGCGGGCGGGTGCTGCCCATCGGCGGCCTTACCGAGAAGCTGCTGGCGGCCCGCCGCGGCAACATCACCAACGTGCTCATCCCGCGCGACAACGAGCGCAACCTGCGCGAGGTGCCGCAGAATGTGCGCGACAGCCTGCATATCGAACTGGTGGATACGGTCGACGAGGTGCTGCAGCGGGCGCTGATCGTCCGCGAGGGCGAGACGCTGTTCAAGGATCTGCCCCTGGATCCCCTGTTCAGCGACTTTCCCATCGCCTCGCACGACACCCCGGCACAGTAGCCGCCGGGGCGCCGGGGAGGGCGGTCGGCCCCGGTAATACTTTGTCGGGCTTCTGTTTTTTGCTTGACTGGGGCAGGCCGACCTGATAAATACACTCCGCATCGCACGGGGCGAATAGCTCAGCTGGGAGAGCATCGGCCTTACAAGCCGAGGGTCACAGGTTCGATCCCTGTTTCGCCCACCATAAGTATACTGGGGTCGTAGTTCAGTTGGTTAGAACGCCGGCCTGTCACGCCGGAGGTCGCGAGTTCGAGTCTCGTCGGCCCCGCCAGTATAGACGGGTAGTTGGAG
>JAGODN010000241.1 GCA_017998195.1 Desulfobulbus sp.
CATCAGCCGCTTTTCCAGGCGGAAGTTGTGGAAGGCAAAGGTGACCACGATGATCACCAGGAGGCCGGCGGCCGCGGCCAAAAGCCACGGGGAGGTGAAGAAAAAAGCGGGTCGGGCGAATCGTTTTAGCACGGGGTTCATGCCCTCCCTTTGCAAGGATCACTCCAGCCGCGAGCCGACCGCAACCCGCGGCCGGGCGCGGCCGCTTCGCCCGGCGGGCCCGCATCTGGGTAAAAACTACCCAGTCTGGCGGGCCGGCCTGGGTAATAGGGTGACAGTTGCCCCCCGTTGGAGACGGACAAACAGCCCGGGGCACGCCAGTTGGAAAAATTGCACAAGAAAATCATGATGTTACGATTATAAAAATTTCTGGCACGGTCTTCGCTAGAAAGAAGGCACAGGCATCGCCATTCCAGGCCACAACGGCCATCAGAACTCTTCGTCACAGGAGCACAGACCATGGAACTGACTACCAGCACCAAGAAGATCGCGCTCGCCGCCATTCTCACCAGCGGTATCGCCCTGGCCATCTCCCAGTCGGCCATCGCCCAGAACCAACCGGCCGCCAAGGCGCCGGCCAAGGGACCCGGCTATCGCCAGCTGGACCCGGCCATGGTCAAGGCCCATGACAAATTCCTGGCCGAGACCGTGGAGTTGCGCAAGCAGGTGACCGAGAAACAGGCGGTGATGCGCGCCATCATGCAGGCGGACACGCCTGACACCACCCAGGCCGGGCAGGTTGCCGGCGAACTGTTCGAACTGCGTGAGAAACTGCGCGCCAAGGCCCAGGAGGCCGGCCTGCCCTTCCCGATGATGGGTATGGGTATGGGTATGGGTCCGGGCTGCGGTTTTGGTGACGGTCCCGGGGACGGCTGGGGCCGGGGTGACGGCATGGGGCCGCACCGCAACTGGCGCTGAGCACCTCCCCGCTGTTCAGACTGACCACGCCCTCCTGCGTCCCGGCGGTTTCCCTCCCTCCTTGCCGTCGGGGCGCTTTTTCTCCCAGTGCCCCGGCGGATTCTCTCCTTGCCGCCGGGGCGCTTTTTTTTGCCCTTCCCGTCCCGCGCCCCTCACATCATGTTTTCCGGATCCACATCCACGTGCATGGTCACGGCCTGAGCGAACAGCCGGCCACGTTCCGCCTGCAGGCGCTCACAGAGTGCGTGCAGTTCCTGGTACGACCCGCTCTTCAACAGCAGCTGCCAGCGGCTGCGGTCCTTGATCCGGGCCAGCGGCGCCGGTGACGGGCCGAGGATCTCGATACGGCTGCGCTCGCCCGCGGCGGCGCGGAGAAAGGCGGCGGTGCGCTGCGCCGCCTCCTGCACCTGCTCCTCGCGCACGCCGCTGAAGCGGAGGTTCACCAGCCGGGAAAAAGGCGGGTAACCCAGCGGTCGGCGGACCGCGATCTCCGCCGCGAAAAAGGCGGCATAATCGTGCTGTTCGGCCAGGCGCACGGCGTAGTGGTGCGGCTGGTGGGTCTGCACGATCACCCGGCCCGGATGCTCGCCCCGCCCCGCCCGGCCGGTCACCTGGGCAAGCAGCGAGAAGGTCCGTTCCGCGGCCTTGTAGTCGGGCATGCCCAGGCCGGAGTCGGCCCAGACCACCCCGACCAGGGTGATGTGCGGGAAATGCAGCCCCTTGGCGATCATCTGGGTGCCGATCAAAATGTCGATCTCCCGGTCGCGAACCGCCTTGAGGATAGCCAGGTAGTGGCGCCGGTTGGCCGAGGTGTCGCTGTCCAGGCGGGCCACCCGGGCCTCGGGGAACAGTTGCAGGACCTCCTCCTCGATCCGCTCCGAGCCGATGCCGAAGCCGCTCACCCGGGTCGAACCGCAGGCCGGGCAGAGGACGTCCGGGTGGCGGGTGTAGCCGCAGTAGTGACAGAGCAGGGTGCGGCGGCTGCGGTGCAGGGTCAGGGACACCTGGCAGTGGCGGCACTGAAGGATGTGGCCGCAGTCGCGGCAGAGCATGAACGAGGAGAAACCGCGGCGGTTGACGAACAACAGGCTCTGCTGCCGTGCCTCCAGGGTGGCGCGCAGGGCCGTGATGAGCCGGTCGGAAAAGGTCAGGTCCGGGCGGGAGCGCTCGCACCGGGCCAGGTCGACGATCTCCACCGCGGGCAGGGGCCGGGCCTCCACCCGCTTGTGCATGGTCAACAGGGTGTACTTGCCCTCCCGGGCGTGGTGATAGCTGACCACCGAGGGCGTGGCCGAGCCGAGCAGCACCGGGCAGCCCGCCTGGCGGGCGCGCAACACCGCCAGGTCGCGGCCGTGGTAGCGCAGGCCGTCGTCCTGCTTGTAGGCGGGCTCGTGTTCCTCGTCGACGATGATCAGGCCCACCTGTTCCAGTGGCGCGAACACGGCGGAACGGGCGCCGAGCACCACCCGGGCCTGGCCACTCAGCACCCGCTGCCACTGGTCGAGCCGCTCGCCGTCACCCAGACCGCTGTGCAACACAGCCAGGAGATCGCCGAAACGGCTGTGGAAATGGGCCTCGAGCTGGGCGGCCAGGGCGATCTCGGGCACGAGCGCGAGCGCGGTTTGCCCCTGGTCGAGGCAGTGGCGCACCGCCTGCAGGTAGACCTCGGTCTTGCCGCAGCCGGTCACCCCGTGGAGCAGCAAGGGGGCAAAGTTCCGGGCTGCGATGGCCGGCCGGAGCACGGCCAGCACCTGCTCCTGCTCACAGGTCAAACGCTCGGGTGCGGGGCACCAGGCGGGCGGTGCGCCGAAGGGGTCGCGGTGGACCCGTTCCAGGTGTTCGACCAGCAACCCGCGGTCGAGCAGGCGCCGCAGCGGCGGCAGGTAGCCCGCATACCGGTCGCCCAGCCGGGCCCGGTCCACCGGTCGGAGGCCGCCCTGCCGGTACAGCTCGAAAAAGAGCGTCAGGACCCGCTGTTCCGAGGCCCGCAGCCGTTCGCCGCCCCGCTCCAGCAGGGTGGCGACCGGGTCAGGGTGTGATGCGGCGGGCAGGTCCGGCCCGGGCACGAGCACCGGCCGGGTCCGGGCGCGGGCGCCGGAGGTCCGCAGCACCTCGTCCACCTGCACCAGCCCCTGGTGCTCGAGCCGCTGCACCAGGGCGCGATGGGCAGGGTCGCGCCACAAGCGCTGCACCGTGGCCGGCTCGAGACTGCCGCTGTCTGCAAGCTGTTCCAGCCAGGGCGCCTGCCCCCCCTCGGCCGCGATCCACGCCGGGGTCAGGGTGGTGCGGCCGGCCGCGGTGAGCACGACCCGCCGGCCGCTCCTGGAACCGGGCGCGGACGGCAGCGCGGTGCGGATCACCTCGCCGATGGGATGCAGGTAGTAGCGGGCGATCCAGCGGTAGAAGGGCACGAGGTCCGCCGGGAAGAACGGAGACGCGGTGAGCACGTCGGCGATCGGCCGGACCGTGAACCCGGGCCGGTCTGAGTCCGCCGGCGCGGCCGGGCCGAGCACGTAGCCGGTGACCTTGCGGCGGCCGAGCGGCACGAGCACGACCGTGCCCGGGGCCAGGGGATCGTCCCGGTCCTTGGGCTGGCCGTAGGTGAGGGTTCCGGGCAGCGGCGCGTCGACCGCGATCTCGTACAGGGTCGGCACGCCGCTGTGTTCCGGGGGGATCAGGGACGGGGAGCGGCCAGCACCGTTTCCAGGTACTCGCGGAAGGGCGCGCCCAGGCTGTTGTGGCGCAGGGCGAAATCGACGATGGCCTTGAGGTAGCCGAGCTTGTCGCCGGCGTCGTAGCGTTTGCCCACGAACTCGTAGGCATACATGCCCTGCTTGTTGGACAGGGCGAGCAGGGCGTCGGTGAGCTGGATCTCGCCGCCGTGGCCCGGGGTGGTCTTCTCGAGCAGGTCGAAGATCTCGGGCGTGAGCAGGTAGCGGCCGATGATCGCCAGGTTGGAATTGCTGGTGCCGGGCGCGGGCTTCTCCACCATCCGGTCGACCTTAAAGGTGCGCTCGTGCTCGGTGGGCGCGCCCTCGACAATGCCGTACTGGTGGGTCTGGTCCATGGGCACCTGCTGGATGGCGACGATGGACTCGCCCACCTGGTTGTACAGGTCGATCATCTGCTTGCAGCAGGCCACCTTGCTCATCACCAGGTCATCGCCGAGCAGCACCATGAAGGGCTCGTCGCCGATCACGTTGCGGGCCATCCAGATGGCGTGGCCCAGGCCGAGCGGCTCTTTCTGGCGCACCGAGATGACGTCGATGAGGTTGGAGATGTTGTTCAGCTCCTCGCGCAGTTGCTCTTTCTTGCGGTCCTTGAGCACCGTGTCGAGCTGGAAGTCGTAGTCGAAATGGTTCTCGATGGCCGACTTGCCGGCGCTGGTGACCAGGACGATCTGCTCGATGCCCGAGGCCACCGCCTCCTCGACGATGTACTGGATGGTGGGCCGGTCGACGATGGTGAGCATCTCCTTGGGAATGGCCTTGGTGGCCGGCAAAAACCGCGTGCCCAGCC
>JAGODN010000242.1 GCA_017998195.1 Desulfobulbus sp.
GGAAATAACCAGTTGAAAATATACGGGAAAAATTTCCTTGTCGGCGGCTGGCACAGCCCTTGCGTTACCAGGACAACACCGGGCGAGGCACACAGACAGCCTGCGCCGCCCGGTCCGGGCCGGCGGCCACCCCGCCGCCGGTAGAGGCCAACACACTGCCTCGGCAGAACGATCCTTCAAGGAGACGGAACCATGAGAAAGGTGGCTATTTACGGCAAGGGCGGCATCGGCAAGTCGACCACGACCCAGAACACGGTCGCGGGCCTGGTGGAGATGGGCAAGAAGGTGCTGGTGGTCGGCTGCGACCCCAAGGCGGACTCAACCCGCCTGCTGCTCGGCGGGCTCGCCCAGAAATCGGTGCTCGACACCCTGCGCGAGGAGGGCGAGGACGTGGAACTCGACGACCTGCGCAAGCAGGGCTACGGCGGCACCTGGTGCGTCGAGTCCGGCGGCCCGGAACCGGGCGTGGGCTGCGCCGGCCGGGGCATCATCACCTCGATCAACATGCTCGAGCAGCTGGGCGCCTACGACCCGGGCGAGGGGCTGGACTACGCCTTTTACGACGTGCTCGGCGACGTGGTCTGCGGCGGCTTCGCCATGCCCATCCGCGACGGCAAGGCCGAGGAGATCTACATCGTCTGCTCGGGCGAGATGATGGCCATGTACGCGGCCAACAACATCTGCAAGGGTATCATGAAGTTCGCCCAGTCGGGCAACGTCCGCCTGGGCGGGCTGATCTGCAACTCCCGGGCGGTGGATAACGAGCGCGAGATGATCGAGGAACTGGCCCGCAAGCTGGGCACCCAGATGATCGCCTTCGTGCCCCGGGACAACGACGTCCAACGGGCCGAGATCAACCGCAAGACCGTGATCGAGTGGAACCCGACGGTCAAACAGGCCGACGCCTACCGCACCCTGGCCCGGGCCATCGACGGCAACCAGATGTTCGTCATCCCCACGCCGCTGGCCATCGAGGAGCTGGAACAGCTGCTCATGGACTATGGGCTGATGGAGGCCTGAGGGCCGGTAGGGCCTCAGGCCTCAGGCTGTAGGCTGTTAGGCTTTCAGGCTGTAGGAAAAACAGCGGGTTAAGATGACTTCTGCAAAAAGCTCAGCCCCTGCAGCTTCCACCCCTACAGCCTAAACCCCTACAGCCTAAACACCTGAATCCTGCAGCCTAAACCCCTACAGCCTAAACCCCTCGAACCCAAACCCCAACAACCTGACCCCTGCAACCTAAACAGCTAACCAGCAAAAAAGCTAAGGAGCTAAAAATGCTGACACTTATTCGCGCCATCATCCGACCCGAAAAAGCAGACGCCGTTCTTGCCGCCCTCATGGACGCCGGTTTCCCGGCGGTCACCAAGTACTCGGTCGCCGGCCGCGGCAAGCAGCGCGGCATCAAGATCGGCGAGGTCACCTACGACGAAATCCCCAAGACCATGCTCATGAGCGTCGTCAAGGAGGAGGACAAAGATTTTGTCATCAAGACCATCATGAACACCGCCCGTTCCGGCGCCAAGGGCGCCTTCGGCGACGGCAAGATCTTCGTCAGCGAGGTCGAATGCGCCTACACCATCAGCTCCGGCGTTCAGGAAGGAGCCCTGGAGGTGACCGCATGAAAGAGGTGATCGCCATTGTGCGCATGAACATGATGAACCAGACCAAGAAGGCGTTGACCGAGGCCGGAGTGGCTGCGTTCTTCGCCCACGAGGCGAACGGCAGAGGGGTCGGTTTTATCAACACCCACATCCTGGCCGGCGCCGAGGACGGGTATGAAGAGGCCGCTTCTCTTCTGGGCGAGAAGGGGAAGCTGTATCCCAAGCGGGTGGTCACCATTGTGGTGGAAGACGACGTGGTCGATTCCGTGGTGGAGGCCATCATCAGCGTCAACAAGACCGGCAAGCCGGGCGACGGCAAGATCTTCGTTCTGCCGCTCAAAGACGCCGTCCGCGTGCGAACAGGAGAAACCGGCGCACGATCAATTGCCTGAGCGCTCAAGGAGAATCACATGGCAACTGCAAAGACAAAGCTCGTTCAGTGGGCACCCGCGGACATAAAAAAAGAGCTCTTGAAAAAATACCCGGCCAAGGTGGCCCGCAAGCGGGCCAAACAGATCCTCATCAACGAGGCCCTGGAGAACACCACCCCGGAAATCACCGCCAACGTGCGCACCATCCCGGGCATCATCACCATGCGCGGCTGCACCTACGCCGGCTGCAAGGGCGTGATCATGGGCCCGACCCGGGACATCGTCAACCTGGTGCACGGCCCGATCGGGTGCAGCTTCTACGCCTGGCTGACCCGGCGCAACCAGACCGACCCCGGCCCGGACGGCGAGAACTACATGCCCTACTGCTTTTCCACGGACATGCAGGACTCGGACATCATCTTCGGCGGCGAAAAGAAGCTGGCCGCGGCCATCCAGGAGATCTACGACCTGTTCCACCCCAAGGCGATCACCGTGTTCGCCACCTGCCCGGTCGGCCTCATCGGTGACGACATCCACACCGTGGCCCGGAACATGAAGGAAAAGTTCGGTGACTGCAACGTCTTCGCCTTCAGCTGCGAGGGCTACAAGGGCGTGAGTCAGTCGGCCGGCCACCACATCGCCAACAACCAGGTGTTTGCCCACATGGTCGGCGAGAACAACGAACCCAAGGCAGGCGAGTACAGGATCAACCTGCTCGGCGAGTACAACATCGGCGGCGACGGCTTCGAGATTGACCGGGTGCTCAAAAAGTGCGGCATCACGACCATCTCCACCTTTTCCGGCAACTCGACCTACGACCAGTTCGCCAGCGCCCACATGGCGGACTTAAGCTGCGTCATGTGCCATCGCTCGATCAACTACGTGGCCGACATGATGGAAACCAGGTTCGGCATTCCGTGGATCAAGGTCAACTTCATCGGCGCCACCTCGACCGCCAAGTCGTTGCGCAAGATTGCCGCGTATTTCGGCGACCAGGCGTTGATCGACCGGGTCGAGGCGGTCATCGCCGAGGAGATGCCGGCCGTGGATGCGGTGCGCGAGGACGTCCTGCCGCGGACCACCGGAAAAACCGCCATGCTCTTTGTCGGCGGCAGCCGGGCGCACCATTACCAGGACCTCTTCGCCGAGATGGGCATGCGGACGATCTCCGCCGGTTACGAATTCGCCCACCGCGACGATTACGAAGGCCGCCGGGTGATCCCCCATCTCAAGGTTGATGCGGACAGCCGCAACATCGAGGAGATCGAGGTCGAGGCGGATCCCGAGCGCTTCCGGCCGCGCAAGACCGAGGCGGAAATGCAGGCGCTGGCCGAGCAAGGCTACACCTTCAAAGAGTACGACGGCCTCCTGCCGGACATGGAAGCGGGTTCGCTGGTCATCGACGATCTCAATCAGTACGAGGCGGAACGGCTGGTGGAACTGATGCGGCCGGACATCTTCTGTGCCGGCATCAAGGAGAAATTTTCCATCCAGAAGCTGGGCGTCCCCATGAAGCAGCTGCACAGCTACGATTCCGGCGGCCCCTATGCCGGGTTCCAGGGCGCGGTCAATTTTTACAAGGAAATCGACCGGCTGGTGAACAGCAGGGTGTGGCGCCACATGAAGGCCCCCTGGCAGGAAAGTCTGGAACTCTCAGCCACCTACGTGTGGGAATAAGCAAAAACCAGGAGGGCGGGACCATGCTACTTCGACATACACCCAAGGAAATACACGAGCGCACGGCCGTGACCATCAATCCGGCCAAGACCTGCCAGCCCATCGGCGCCATGTACGCGGCCCTGGGCATCCATGGCTGTCTCCCCCACAGCCATGGCTCCCAGGGCTGCTGCGCCTATCACCGCAGCGCCCTGACCCGGCACTACAAGGAGCCGGTGTCCGCGGCCACCAGTTCCTTCACCGAAGGCGCCTCGGTGTTCGGCGGCCAGGCCAACCTGCTGCAGGCGATCGACAACATTTTCACCGTCTACGACCCGGAGGTGATCGCGGTCCACACCACCTGCCTGTCCGAGACCATTGGCGACGATCTCACCCAGATCTTCGACAAGGCGAAAAAGGAGGGCAACGTGCCCGCGGGCAAGACCCTGATCGGCGCCTCGACGCCGAGCTACGTCGGCTCGCACGTGACCGGCTTCGCCAACATGGTCAAGGCCATGGCCGACCTGGCCGAGCCCACGGGCAGGAAAAACGGCAAGGTCAATATCCTGCCCGGCTGGGTCGAACCGTCGGACATGGAGGAGATCAAGAGGCTGGCCACCCTGGTCGGGGCCAACATCACCCTTTTCCCGGACACCAGCGGCGTGCTCAACGGCCCGCTCTCCGGCGAGTACCACATGTTCCCCGAGGGCGGGGTGACCGTGGCCGAACTGAAAGGATGCGGTGACGCCATCGGCACCCTGGG